>JAEZCV010000088.1 GCA_023429985.1 Bacteroidota bacterium
CCTCTTTAACCAGAATCCCTTCCAATCTTAATTGTTCAATGGATCTCTTTCGGGCTTCAAACCTGTCGAGGCCCACAAATACTTCTGCAGCATCGCTTAACGTACCATCTTCATTCAGCGTATCAATTATAGGAAGATGATGCTTTAAACCAAGGTTGTAATCGTTAATATCATGTGCCGGGGTAACTTTTAAGGCACCTGTACCAAATGAAGGGTCAACATATTCATCAAAGATCAATGGCACCTCACGGTTTACAAGTGGTACAATTAATTTACGGCCTTTTAAATGCACATAACGTTCATCGTTAGGGTGTACGCAAACGGCAGTATCACCCATGATGGTTTCCGGCCTTTGTGTAGCAATTAAAATGAATTCATCTTTTTCGGACGGATCATTTTTTTTCACTGCATATTTTACATAGTAAAGCTTTCCCTGAACATCTTTGTATTCCACTTCTTCATCGCTCAATGCTGTTTTTGCAGAGGGGTCCCAGTTGATCATTCGCGCGCCGCGATAGATCATGCCCTTATTATATAAATCAACAAAAACTTTAATAACCGCTTTGTAATAGTGGTCATCCATTGTAAACGTTACACGGTTCCAGTCAACACTGCATCCCAGTTTTTTAATTTGGTGGTAAATGATGCCACCGTATTTTTCTTTCCATTCAAAAGCATGACCGAGAAAGGTTTCGCGCGTAAGCTGGTTTTTGAAGATGCCTTTTTCTTTTTCCAGCATGTGCACCACTTTGGCTTCGGTTGCTATGGAGGCATGATCGCTGCCAGGCACCCAGCAGGCATTGTAGCCGCTCATGCGTGCTTTTCGAACCAGCACATCCTGAACAGTTTCGTTCAGTGTATGGCCCATATGCAGCACTCCGGTTACGTTAGGAGGAGGAATGACCACGGTGAATGGCTTCCTTTCGTCGGGAAAGCTGTTGAAGTAAGCTTTCTCCATCCAGTGACTATACCATTTTTCCTCTACCTGCTGTGGTTCAAAATTTTTGGAAAGAGTTGTGCTCATGCGCTGTAAATTGGCTGCAAATGTAATCAGCTAATTTACAAATTGGCTAATTCTCAAAATCCAATTGGCTGTTGTTGATGAAATTAACAAGTGCAGCCGCATTTTTCAGGTTCAGTTTTTTAAGGATATTATAGCGATGAACTTCCACCGTTTTCACGGAAATATTTAAAGAATCTGCTATTTCTTTTGAAGAAAATCCTTTTTTGATAAAGGTGATGATCTCGATCTCCCTTTGTGAAAGTGAGTTCAGTCCGCCCTGCTGGTCTTCGCCGCTGATCACCTGTTCTGATAAAATATTCTTGATCTCTTCGCAGATATATTTTCTTCCGGCCTGTATCTCCATGATAGCCTTGAACATTTCTTCCCGTGAAGAATTCTTGGTAACATAACCCATAGCACCTTTCTGTATCATTTTTCGGGCATAGGTGGGCTGGGTGTGAAGGGAAACCCCCAGGATACGGGACCCCGGTGAAAACTTCCGTATCAGGGAAGTGGCTTCAATACCGTTCATTCCGGGCAGGTTGATGTCCATGATCACAATCTGAGGCCTTAATTGTTTTGCCAGTTCAACAGCATCTTCTCCACTGCCTGTTTCAGCAATTACCTTAAAACGCGGATCGGTATTTAAAATAAAACTCCAGGTTTCTCTCACGAGGGTATGGTCGTCGGCTATTAGTATCGTTATTTTCTCCATTTTATATCCTTACTTGGTTTTTGATATTGGGAATTTAATTATGATTCTGGATCCTTTATAAGGCATGCTTTCAATTTTATGTGTTCCGTTGATCAAATAGATCCTGTTTTGAATATTTTTCAAACCTATACCCGTTTTGATGGTTTTCATATCAAATCCAACCCCGTTATCTTCAATAATCACGGTAGCCTGCCTTTCTTCGAGTGTAAATTTAATAAGAACTATTCCAGCCTGAGCATGTTTTATGGCATTGTTCAGTGCTTCCTGAATTATCCGGAAAATAGTAAGTTTTTGGTTGGCGTCGAATCTTTGCTCTACGCTTTCATCCGCCTCCAGTTTAATTTTAAGTTTACCGGTGAGTTGAATATTTTCAATCAGGTCATTTATGGAGGATAAAAGGCCCAGGTCGCCAATGGTTGGATCCATTAAGGAACGGGATAACTGCCTGATTTCATTTATTACTGATCTGATATTTTGTACAGATTTTTTTATCAATTCATCCTTCATTTCGGCATTATCGCCTGCGAGCTCAAGATATAGTTTTGTGGTGGTAAGTACCTGGTTTACATTATCATGGAGTTCCTTTCCAATTTCGCGTCTTTCCTGTTCCTGGGTTTCCACGGTAGCCAGGTTAATGGCTTTCTGGTGTTCGAGTTCATGACTTAACAGTTCCCGCTCCAGCCTTTTTCTTTCTGAAATATCCTGGGCAGCCCCTATCATTCGTACCGGCTTTCCTTCGGTATTACGAATGACCGTGCCGCGACTATACACATGGGAATAGGTTCCATCATCTTTTCGAAACCTGTATTCCATATCAAATTGATTCTGCCTTTTGGAATTCAAAATTTTCCCCACAAGTTTTTGAAGATGCCTGCGGTCATCCGGATGAATATGTTCCACCCATTTTTCAAAATTCGAAATTTTTGAAGGATCGGAAATGCCATATACATTTAATACACCTGATGGGTCGCGGTAAAATTCGTTGGTTTCCATATTCCAGTCCCAGATAAGGTCATGCGTAGCCTTCATCATGTTATCAAACCTTTCATTGGCAATTTTTATTTCCTGCAAAGACCAGTGGTTTTCCCAAACAATCCTTAGTATGCTTGATAGTCTTTCAATGGAATATTTTTCTTCGGCGCCAGGCTCTCGAGCTGTTTTAAAAAACAGGGTGAAGCAGCCTATTACGCGACCTGTATTTTGCACAATAGGGAAGGACCAACACGAAAGGATATTGTATTTTTTAATAACCTTGAGATGCTTCTGATAGAAAGCCTCCTGATCCATTACATAAACACTCACTGGTTGTTTACTGTATATGGCAGAACCAAATGACCCATGACTGTGCTCTATTTTTCCTTTTATAAGTATTTCAAATTCAGGAAAAACAGGAGCGCTAACATAACCCGCATTAAAATTTTCATCTACAAAAAGAAATGCGGCCATTGCTTCGGGGTGCAAGCTGCCAATGCCCTGCAGCATATAATCCACTACCTTTTCAATTTTAATATCGGGATTGGAAGTCATTTCAAAAACTGTTCTTTCAATGGCAAGCAGGTCTTCTCCCAATCTTCTTTCTGTAATATCCTGGATAGAGCCGATCATTTTAATAGCTTTTCCTTCCTTGTTGCGAATAATATAACCCCGGTCCAGCACATGCCTGTAAGTGTGATCGTTTTTTTTGAACCTGTAATCGCTTTTCCAGAAAGATGCAGCCGGATTCTTTAAAACGTGTTGTAAACTTCCGGAAGCAATTTCCCTGTCCTGGGGGTGAACAAGTTTTTTCCATTCAATGATAGTTCTTACAGGTTCGGAATATTGAAACAAAGTATAAAAACCTTCGCCCCAGTATAAATGGTCGTTCTCAATTTCCCATTCATAAATAGCATCGGAAGCCGCTTTACTTGCAAGGATAAATCTTTCATTACTTCGTCTAAGATCTTCTTCTGCCTGCTTTTCTATTGTTATATCTTTTAAGGCCCCTACAACCCTGATAGCTTTCCCGGTCTCATCGCGGGTAACAATGGCCTTATCGGAAATAAATGCGTAAGTGCCATCGCTCTTTTTTAAACGATAATTCATTTCCCATTTAAAAATTTTGGGATCGGAAAGTGAATCAAAATATTTTTTAATGGTATCCGCTTTGTCATCCGGGTGAATGTTTTCATGCCAGTTATCCAGCTTAAAATATTCATTAGATGCACGGCCAAGGATCCTGGAATAGGCAGGACTAATAAAAAACTCTCTTGTTAACGGGTTCCATTCCCACAATGCATCTGAGGATGCAATCGAAGCCATTTCAAATCTTTCATGGCTTAACTTTAATTCATTTTCAACTTTAATTTTCTCCGTTACGTCAATAACAGATTCCAGTCGGCGGTTTTTTATGCCGGGGAAAATTTCTCTGCCAAAAACTTCAACATAAAAAATTTCACCGGACTTTTTTTTATGTCTGCAGATCGTATGTGTCTGGGAATGGTCCTTATTTAAAGTTTTAAGTTCTTCTTCAAGCTTTGGAATGTCTTCCGCAGGGCGAAGGTCTTTTATAGTCAGGTTTAAAAACTCATCGTTATTATAACCATATAAAGCAAGGGCCGCATCGTTGGCTTCGATAATTTTTAAACTTGCCGTATCGTATTTCCACATGGCTATTGGATGGTTATAAAAAAAGTAGCGGTACTTTTCCAGTGATCTTTTTTCTTCCGTTCGGTCTTTCGCCGTAATTAAAAAATATTCAGGTTCACCTCCGTGTTTTACTGGTTTGAAAAAAAAATCGAAAATTTTATCCTGCCCATGGATGTTAAAAAGGAATTCCTGTTTATTTTCTTTCGCTTCTTCAATCATCGCTGTTAATTGCCTGAACAGGGCAGGGCAGGAGGGTGCGATAAATTGCGAGAGGTTTTCGCCAGCACTTATATAAGTTCCAGTGATATCATGTATTTTTTGGGCAGATGCTTCACCTATAAATATTATATCGAGATTGGGATCCAGTAAGATCAGGATGTCGCTTATATTATCCAGCGCAGCAAAAAGGGGTTTTAGCCCGCTGTTTTCGGGTGACTGGGCATTATGCTGGAAGCCGCTCTTATCCTGCATGGGTTTACATTCTGCCTGAACCAGGCTGCCCTAAGTTAACCATTTTGCTATCAGAATTAAATTTTCAGATAAACTTATTTGCTCTGCGAAGCATAGATAGTAGTTAAACGCAGTAAATGGATTTGAGTAATTCTCTCATTTGACTGGAATGATTATCTTGAAAAAAAATTAATAACCAGTTCATGGAAAGAAAAATTACATCCTGGTATAGCTCCAGGTTAGACAAGGAAATGCCTGTAGCAGTATATGGATATTATGGATTTTCACTTTTATTGGTGCCTACCGCGGCAGCAGATTTTTTGGAATATGAAAGGTTTCAGCTCATAGATGCGCTTGCGCCTCATATAAACAGTGGTAAGTGCAAAGTATTTTCCATTAATAGTATCAATAATGAAAGCTGGCTGAATACCCACATGGATCCTACGCACAAGGCCAAACGGCATATGCAGTTCAATGAATATGTTTTTGAAGAAGTAATACCTTTTATTAAAACCAATACCAGTAATGAAACACCCATTATTATTTGCGGAGCCTCTTTCGGTGCATTACATTCAATGAATTTGTTTTTGAAGCGCCCCGACCTTTTGAATGGAGTAATTGGAATGAGCGGTGTTTACGACCTTACTGAATACACCAGGGGATTTTTCAGCGATGATGTTTATTTCAACAGCCCGCAACATTATATGCCTAATCTTAGTGATCATCACCTGCTGGAGCAAATCAGGCAAAGCCGGCATATACATTTATTCAGCGGTAGCGGAGATTATGAGGATCCAAATGCAAGCAGAAGTTTTGCTGCTGTTTTGTATGGCAAGAATATTAATTATGAACTCGACATCTGGGGAAATGAATGGCGACACGACTGGAATACTTGGAGGGTGATGTTGCCGGAATATTTAGCCACGCGTTTTTAATATATATCCATCACCAGGAATTATGTGTATGAAGACAACGCCTCGTGTCTCTACAAACTAAACCTGCCAAACGGGGGCAGTAAACTAAACGACTAAACAACTAACGACTAAACCCTACGCAGGCACCATCTCCACTGTAGCACCAATACCTCTTTCGGTGATGGCGTCGCATAAGGGCTTGAGTTCTTCGTAGGATCCGTTCTTTACAGCATATTTTCCGCGGAAATGAATGATGTAGGCACATTGCTCGGCCTGTTCAAAACTTTGCTGGCATACCTCAACCAAAGTTTCAATTACCCACTCAAAAGTATTTACCTCGTCGTTCCAGACTACCAGGCTGAATGGATCAAGCGTATCAGTAAGAATTTCTGATACTTCATGCGGGGATGTTTTTTCCTGTCCTTTCATGAACAACAAAGGTAAACATGTAATTCTAAGTATCCTTCTTAAAGAGATCAAAAAATGAGGTTAGTATTCGATCTTTTCTGTGCTTTGCTTCCATTTTTCAAAGGCAATCAAAGCTTCATTGCGCATGATCTGGCGTGTGAAAAGTTTTCTTTTTTCTATGGGAAGTGCAATTTCTTTATAAATGAAATCATCATCAAAATTTATGGCAGCAGCATCTTCCTTGCTGTTGGCATAAAATAATTTATCGGGTCGTGCCCAATAGATAGCAGCCAGGCACATGGGGCAGGGTTCGCAGCTGGCATAGATCTCGCAACCGGTGAGCTGGTAAGTACCCAGTATCCTGCAGGCTTCACGTATAGCCACCACTTCGGCATGCGCCGTTGGGTCGTTGTTTGTTGTTACCAGGTTGGTACCACGTGCAATGATCTTTCCATCTTTTACCACAACTGCACCGAAAGGACCGCCGGTGGCCGTTTCCACGTTTTGAACGGAGAGCAAAATAGCTTCTTTCATAAAATCATTTTCCTGCGACATATTCCGGATTTTGGTTCCAAAGGTAAGGTTGAAGTATATGCTGCGGTAAGTTTCAGGAATGCTAAAATTTTTACTGGCTGCAATAAAATTTTCTCAAATGAGTTATGCAAAATATAGCAGTTGATGCAAGGCTATATTCAATCCATACCCATTTTCGTTTTTGATCTTTTCAGCAGTGATAATTTAGTTTAAAGTTAAGTTTATGAACCAGAAACCATACTTCGGCATATTGCTCATTTTAATGAGTGCAGGCATAATTTTCGGTTTCCGGGGATGTACCAAAGAAAAAAGTTTTGAACCCGGCCCGGCACCTGAAATGCATTATACTTCACACAATGATCTTAAGGTTATTGATATGAATATGAGATCTATTGATGTTGATGGTGATGGCAAGAATGATTTCAGTTTCCAGGTATTACCGGTTGGAGATCCTGTTTTGCAACGTGACAGGAAACAATTTTACATTTACTCCAAAACACATACAGCATTATTGAATGATGCCAATGATTTTTCACCAGCACTTGTATTAGACGATCGCATCATGCCCATGCACCAGGGATTTGCGTGGTGGGAGATATCTGCTGTGGTAATGGCGGAAAAAATTACACCTTCTGTTGGTATTCCTACATGGGAAGGAAATTTTGTAAATGCCTCCAACAAATTTGTTGGCTTTAGAATGCAGAAACCGGATGGTTATTATTATGGATGGATCCAGCTTTCTATTGACCAGGATAAGGAAGAACTGAAGATCCATAAATCAGGAATAGCACTAAAGCCGGATGTGGTGGTGAAGGCAGGGAGATGAATTTTCAAGTAATGGCAGATTGTACTTTTATATAAGATATTCAGCTTTACTTCTTTTTGGTAAATATTAAGAGTAGGTAAAATTCTAATATAAATATCTTGATGAATTCATTACGATTTTATTTGAAAAATTATAACATAATCGTTGAAAGAAGAAAAAAATTTAAAAAAGATTGGTATGATTTGACTTAATCTATAAATAAAAGACGTCGGCCTTCAAACGTTGTGGGAATATAAATTTAAAGGAAGAGGAAAACATAAACTACAAACTAAAACCTTTAGTAAAATTTAAACTCAGTGAAAATGGCCTAAAGTTCATATTTTTTGCTAATGAAGTTAAAAAAACATTGACAATAAAGTCTACTCGTGAAGTTTCTGTGTTTGGGATTTTTAATCCGAATAAGCCGAAAATACTATAGTTTAATTTCTTCTGAAATGTATATTTTTCATGGTATTTAGCAAAATCTATTTTATAATTTCTTTCTGCGCCTCCAAGAAAATTACTTCTTAACCCAACTCCAATTATACTTGTTTTTAAATTTTTACAGTATCCTATTTCTAAAGATATAGGGGTTAAAATATAGAAATTAGTTTTAACATTGCTAGGAGTTATAAAAAAGCTGTCACTATTACCTCCTTCCTTGAAATAACCTTCGATATGCAATAATTGATAGGAACTTTTTAAGGATGCAAAACCATAACCAGTTTTACCTTTTAAAAAATGGTATTTTAAACTTAAGTCCAAACCATTTCCACTTTGATAGCTTATATTTTTATTTATACCCAATGGGCGGGAAAAGCTTAAGCCTACCGAAATCTCGAGAGGTGAAATATAATTTTGGGCTGGAAGCGAAGAGTGAATATAGAATACTCCAAATAATAAAAACAGTAACTTTGACATTTTAAAATATTTCATTGAAAAGAGCAAGACCACCCCATGCTCCTATGCTTCCATACAATAAATAGCCGGCAACATTTAATGCTCCAGTTATAACAGGAGCAACAAGAAAAATAGCTACGGCTGCTCCTATTATTCCAGCCAATAGTTTTCCAAAAAAACTTTTAAAAAATCCATCCAAAACCGGTTCTGTGGAAGTAGAATCCGTATAGCCTAGTGTAAGCTCCCCCTTTTTTAGTGCCACTGTCAGTTAGAGTTTTCAAAATTAGATTCTTTTGAGTGAACCGCTTTATCCACTACCGGCCGCGCTTCAATTTTGTTCAATGTTTCGCTTGCCGGTGTGGATAAAGCTGGCTGTCCTTCTTTCATCTGAGCGTACTTCAAAGGAGATAAATATCCCAATGACTTGTGAGGCCTTTCAGTGTTGTAATCTATTCTCCATTCTTCACTCAAGATCCTTACTTCCGCAAGGCTGTTAAATAGATAAGCATTCAGCAGTTCTCTTCTTATGCTGCCGTTCTTTCTTTCGATGTATGCATTTTGCATAGGTTTTCCTGGCTGGATAAATTGCAGCGTGATCCTTCTGGCTGCGCTCCAATCCTCCAGTTTATGGGAGATAAATTCCGGCCCGTTGTCGCAACGGATGGTAGTGGGGCATCCTCGTGCTTCCACCAGCTTTTCAAGCTCCCTGATGACGCGTAACGAGGGAAGCGAAGTGTCGACTTCAATAGCCAATGACTCTCGATTAAAATCATCCAGGATGTTTAAAAGTCTGAACCTGCGTCCGTCTGTTAGGCTGTCACTCATAAAATCAATGCTCCACACCTGGTTGGGTGCTGATGGTACACTCAGTGGCTGTTTCACCCTTTCAGACAAACGCTTTTTTGCCCTTCTTCTGATATTCAACTTCATTTCAGTATAAACGCGGTAAATTTTTTTGTGATTCCAAGGGTAGTCTTTGTTCCAAAGTCGATAACAGCATTGCCAAAAGCCAATGGCAGCATGCTTTGTAGTAAGCAGTGTCAAGGCTTCCTGAACTTCACTATCGTCTTTGGGTTTTCTCTTGTACTGATAGCTTGTTCGGGACATTCCTATCAGCTTACACGCCTTACGGTTACTTATCTGTTCATTGCTTACAAAGTAATCAACAGCTTCCCGCTTCTCCTGGGGCGTTACAACTTTTTTTCAATGAAGTTTTTCATTGCCCGGATCTCAATACTGGCCTCGGCATACATCTTTTTCAGCTCCGCATTTTCTTTCTCCAGTTCCTTCATGCGGGCTACATCGTTGGCTTCCATACCACCATATTTTGCCTTCCAATTGTAAAAGGTAGCATCGCTAATGCCTAGCTCCCTGCAAATCTCCTTAACAGGAATACCACTTTCCTGCTTCTTAATCGCAGATACAATCTGTGTTTCTGTAAATCGCTTCTTTTTCATGTATTAAAGTTTAAAGTTAACAAACTGAATTGTTGTTTACTCTAACTTCAACTGGCCGAAGTTTGGGGGAGCTTACACCTCTCATAGCAATTAAAGTACCATATCTGCAAATTGATCCTGCAGAAAGAAGCCTTCTTTCTTCATCATTTGCATAGTTGCTAGCATTACTTTGGACTTCTGCTTCCCAGGAAGCAATTGCATTTTTGATGGTAAAAAAATCTTCACCCTCTAAACCTTCCAGCGTATCGATTAATTCAATCATTTTATTGATTGCAGCTTGCGAGATGTTTTATAAGAATAATTATCTAAAGCATTTTTATATAAATTATTTAGGTCGTATTTTAAGGAATCGATTTCAGAAAAAGGAAAATCTCTCCAAAAGTCTTCCATGGTAAATCCCGATGTTGGATATAATTTGTCAAGGCTATTACCAGCAAAGGTGCCTATAATATTTGAATAACAATAACCAACGCCATCTATTGGATTTAAAGGATTGGAAGCATCTGGGGACCATTGATTAGGCATAAAAATATTTTATTTTATTAAAAAATTGAAAAGTACAATATAATTTATTTTTATTTAATATACCTTTTTTCACAAATGATTCAACAGTAACATATATATCTATATATTATAAAGCTTCTCAGTTCCCTTAAACATTAAACAGGGTTGAATCTGTTGTCGGCAGGCAAGTAGTGAATAGTTTACTTGCTTAAACGTTAAACAACTACTTAACTGTCGGAATGCTGGCGAGTAAGTACTAAATATCTAAACTCTGATCATTATTATACACCGCACACTCCCCTCCAGATTGTCGTAATCCCACCTCAAAAAATTTCATTTTCCCTGATAGGTTTGCAGAAAAACATCAATGGGCAAACTTAACTCGTTTACATTTATCACACTTGACGGATATTATAAAGGTCTGGATGAAGACATCAGCTGGCATCAGCATGGCGAAGAGGAAGCACGGTGGTCGGAAGAAAATTTGAAGAGCGATAATATATTATTGTTTGGACGTAAGACCTATGAGCACATGGTTTCTTTCTGGCCCACACCTATGGCATTGGAAATGTTTCCCGATGTAGCAGAAGGAATGAATAAAGCAGAAAAGATTGTCTTTTCCCGCACATTAAAAAATGCTGACTGGAATAATACGAGATTATTCAAGGACGACCTTATTGAGGAAATTAAAAAATTAAAAAAGAGCAGTGACAAAGACATCACCATTTTAGGAAGTGGTGAAATTATCAGGCAACTATCCGAAGCGGGGTTGATAGATGATTACAGCATAATGATAGATCCTGTAGCAATCGGAAAAGGCGTTTCTCTTTTTCAGGATGTAGTCACTCCACTTCATTTAAAGCTTTCGGGATCAAAAATTTTTAAGAGTGGGAAGGTGGTGATGAATTATGAGAGGGTTGGAGCCTAGTTTCTTAATTTAATCAGTTTGCACAACCACATTATAAAGTTTCGGTGTTATTTCATTGGGTTCTTTAAAAAATGATTGATTGCTTTTTAAATATTTTAAAAGCTTGTCAAGTTTTTGAGCATTTTTTTTATTACTGATCTCACTATTTATTAATAATAATTTTCCTGTCAATTCACCAACAACCGATTCCAACATCGTATTATACCTGTCGCCATATGCAAAAGGAACTCTTGTTGTTTTAAAAATGGTATTGCTAGCCCTCAGTTCAAATGATTCCATTTTGGCTCTTTGTCTTACGGTTAACATGCTTATTAAATACTGAATGTTTGCAATTAGAGTGTCAATATTTTTATTTTCAACAGGAAAAAATCCTTTGCTGATTTGTTCAACAGAAACGCTGTCGGTAAATAGAATAGGGATTTTATATTCCTTATCTATTAAAGCAAATTTGCTTTGTCCAAATGTGAATATGAAAAAGAATACTGAAAGAAGAAGAGATAACAAATATTTCATTACTTGAATTTAATTCATTATATGTGAATTGCAAAACTGAAAGTTGTGTAACTGATTAGTTATATCGATAAAAAAAAGGAAAGGATTCTGGAAGATGAACTTAAAGAACTGGATGCCGCACAAAAAAGCGCCTCAGTTTCCTGAAACGCTTAACAGATTGTGTGGGAGTTGACGGGTTCGAACCGCCGACCCTCTGCTTGTAAGGCAGATGCTCTGAACCAGCTGAGCTAAACTCCCTTGTTTTGGGAGTGCAAATATAAGGGCTTGGGATATAAAAAATATATTTCTGCTAAAAATTTCGTCCTAATGGGAGAAAAAGTTTTTTTTAAAAATTTATATTAACCGCAGAGTCCTCGAAGGAAGCGCAAAGAAAGCGCAAAGGAGGTGGGAGACCCCAGGGGCACTGGTTTTTGAAAGTTAAACTTTGCGTTTCCTTTGCGCATCCTTTGCTTCTTTGCGGTTGCCTTTCATTGTTATAAAATATGTTTCAATTAGCTAGGAAACTGAGTTCTCTTTTTGTATACTTGCCCAAAATTACCTATATGAGAAAACTTCTTGGCCTCGCTTTCCTTTCCGTAATCCTGTTTGCTTCCTGTAAAAAGGACAAAGACGCTACCCTCCAGGGAAGCTGGAATATTGATAACATCACCTATAAGTATTATATCAATAATACACTGGATGATACCGACACCGAAACAAACGTAGGAACCATCAATTTTAAAAGCGATGGAACTGCTGAACTTACCTATTTTGGACTGACAGAAACTTCCACTTATGTTATTAACGGAAATACCGTAAATATGGACGGAAGCGTTTTTGATATCCAGGTTTTAACGGAAGATAATGCCACACTTTATATGAAAGAAACCTTCGCTGCAGGAGAATACGACGAAACTTTTATTTATTTAAGCAGATAATCAATATGTATTTTTAAAAAAACCTGCTTCGGCAGGTTTTTTTATAGTTTCCAGTCAACAATTTTATTGGCCCATTCCTCCCTGTAAGAAGTACTTACCCTTATATAATTATCGGTATATCCTTCCATCATCCCGTTTTTCCGGTGGTCTTCAAATAATACCTTCCTGCTTTCTCCCTGGTGAAGTGAAGTAAAATGCTGCATCTTCATATAACTCAGGTTTCGCAAAATCTTATTTCTTTCATTTCTTACCTGCACCGGAACAATAGGTTTAATTTCCAGTGCTTTTGTATTGTCACGCTCCGAATAAGTAAATACATGTAAATAAGAAACATCCAACGCATGCAAAAAATCAAAACATTCCTGGAAATGTTTGTCCGACTCCGAAGGAAATCCAACAATTACATCAACACCAATCGCGCAATGTGGCATGAGCTGTTTTACCAGTTCAACCTTTTCCTGGTACAATTCACGCCTGTATCTCCTGCGCATCAATGCAAGTATCTCATTGCTGCCGCTTTGTAATGGAATATGAAAATGGGGCATGAACTTTTTGCTGTCAGCAACAAACCGGATGATTTCTTCCGAAAGTAAATTGGGTTCAATGGAAGATATCCTGTAACGCTCTATTCCATTTACCTGGTCAAGCGCTTGTACCAGTTCGTAGAAATTCTCTTCATTTCTTTTAGCTCCATCCGCGCCTTTACCAAAATCGCCCAGGTTTACTCCTGTTAAAACAATTTCTTTCACACCATTTTCTGCAAGTGACTGTGCATTTCTTACAACATTAACTATGCTGTCGCTGCGGCTCTTTCCTCTTGCCATGGGAATGGTGCAAAAAGAACAATTATAATCACAGCCATCCTGCACTTTTAAAAATGTGCGTGTACGGTCGTTCATGGAAAATGAACTGTTGAAGCCCGACACGTCCTCAATATCGCAGGAACTGATCCTGGCCGAATCGCCCTTTGTCAATTCCTTTAAATGGCTGGCAAGATTGAATTTTTCGGCCGCACCCAAAACCAGGTCAACACCCGGAATTTCTGAGATCTGTTTTGGTTTTAATTGCGCATAACATCCGGTGATCACCACCAGGCTTTCCGGCGATTTTCTTTGTATCCTTCTTACCAGCTGACGGCATTCCTTATCGGCATTTTCGGTAACAGAACAGGTATTGATCACATACACATCGGCAACATCATCAAACTGCTTTTTCAAAAAGCCCTCCGTTTCCAGGGTTCTGGAAAGGGTGGAGGTCTCCGAAAAATTCAATTTGCAGCCAAGGGTATGAAAGGCCACTGTTCTTTGTTTTTCCATTGGCGGCAAAGGTAGATAAAAATGAAAGTTCAGGTTTACCGGGTTTTCAATATGCTGTTATATTAACTTTAAAGCATGGATCTCTATTTACTGCAAAACCAGCGTCTTAACTGGAAGGACCTGTTGCTGGGCACAGAAGAATGGAATTTTTTGTGGGAAACCGCCCTGAGAACCTCTATTATGTTCCTGGTTATCCTTACCAGTCTTCGATTACTTGGCAAAAGAGGAGTTAAACA
>JAEZCV010000142.1 GCA_023429985.1 Bacteroidota bacterium
TAGTGGCGAAGAATTTATTTGCCACAAAGCCACTAAGCAACAAAGAAAATGCTGTTTTGAACTTTGCGTATCCGCGCCTTAGTGGCGAAGAAATTATTGCCACAAAGCCACTAAGCAACAAAGAAAATGCTGTTTTGAACTTTGCGTCTCCGCGCCTTGGTGGCGAAGAAAATTTTGCCACTAAGCCACTAAGGAACAAAGAAAAAGATGTTTTGAACTTCGTGCCTTAACGCCTTTGTTGCGAAGAAAATAAAAAAAGCCCCCGGAAATACCGGAGGCTTTTCTAAAAATATAATTACAATCAGAATGCTTTCTTTTCAATGATGTTTCCATCCGCATCAACTTCCACGATCTCATATCCAAGTTTTTTGATACCATCGATGATCTTTTGCTTATCACCCACTAAAACAATATTCAGTTTTTCAGGATTCATATGCTTGTTAGCAAGTGCCTTTATCTCTGCTGCTGTCATATTGTTCAGGATCTTAGCCTGCGCTGCTGTATAGTTGGCCGGCAGGTTATAATCAAGGATCCTGCGAATAAATAAAGCTTTTTGTGAACCGGTTTCATAACGAAGCGCATCGCTTTGGCCAATTGCACTTTTCATAAAGGCTACTTCTTCAGCAGTGGGACCATTTTTCAAATAATCATTTAATTCTCTCATTACTTCTGCAAGCGCACTGTCGCTTACATCGGCTTTGATACCGGAAGAAAATCTGAAATCGCCGGAATAAGCATCACCTGAAAAGCGACTGCTTGCTCCATAGGTCCATCCTTTTTGTTCACGCAGATTTTGATTCAGCCTGCTGCTAAAGCCACCACCAATTGGAAAGTTTGCCAGGAAAGACTTATAATATTCGCCTGTAGCATCATATTTCATACCTGTTGCATAGCCAATCCTGAATTCTGTTTGGGCACCCTTAGGAACATCAACCAGGTAAACTTTAGTTTTGTCTACAGTTTTACCAGGAGCAGGAACTTCAAGCTTTATTTTTTTCCTTGGCAATTTATCAAGGAAGGCAAGTTTGGGAAGTACCTCTTTTTCTGTGATGTCACCAACTACAACAACCTTGGCTCCAATGGAAGTCATATAATTGTTGTAATAATTCTCAATGTCTAACAAAGTTATGTTGCTTACTGTTTCTTCCGTTCCATTCTGGCTGATACCAAGGATATGATCAGAACCATAGTTCAACTTTGCAAAAACTTCATTCGCAATATTTGCAGGTTGCGCTTTGGCATTTTTAAAACTTTGCAATGCCTGCTTTTTTAATCTCTCAAATGCATCAGCAGAAAACTGAGGATTGAACATCCTTTCTTCAAGCAGTTTAATTGTCTTGTCGAGATTTTTAGTCAACGACTGAACGGTAAAAGTCACTTCATCAACATCACTATATATATTGATGGAGCTTCCCAGCTTTTGCAATTCAACTGCTAATTGTTCCGCGGAATAATTCTTTGTATCCTCCAGCATCATATCGGTGAAGAAACTTGCCAGTCCGGCTTTAGAAAGATCTTTGGCAGAAGCAAGATGGCCACCTGGTATGCTAATAGTTAAGTTAACTGTTGGAATTTCTGAATTTTTGGTACCAATAACCTTAGCGCCATTTGCAAGTTCTTTTTTCCAGAATTCAGGAACTTTAATTTGAGGATTGCCGCCTGCCGCAGGTTCTTTACTTCTGTCGAAGTTATCTTTTGCCATTACATATTTTAAAGAACCATATCCATAGTCCGGAGCCGTATATCCCGACGAATCAATTTTAAAATTATCAGCTGCTGCAATCAAGGCTTCCTGTCCTTTAGGCAACACGCTCAATACAACCGATCCTTTATTTTTAATATAGGTATTATATACACGCATTACATCTTCCCTCGTAAGCGATGAATAGGATTTAAGCAAATCAGCGATCTTATTTGGATTTCCGGTAAATGTCTGGAAAGATGCCAGCTGGCTTACTTTACCCTGCACACTTTGAAGGCTGTTGATCAATTGCGATTCGCGGCTTCCTTTAAATTTTTCAATGTC
Source organism: Bacteroidota bacterium (assembly GCA_023429985.1). Classification (GTDB taxonomy): domain Bacteria; phylum Bacteroidota; class Bacteroidia; order Chitinophagales; family Chitinophagaceae; genus Flavisolibacter. Next base: position 2,027 of record JAEZCV010000142.1, read on the forward strand.
ATCAACAGTTACACCTGTTATTTCAAAAGAATCAAGGGCAGCTTTGAATGCAGCTTCCATATCGGCAAGTGATTTTCCAATTGAAGGGATGAGCTGGAAAATAAATTCTCCTGCAAGTTCATCAAACCTTCCAAAAGCACCTGCCTGTAGTGCAACCTGCTTTTTAACAAGGTGCTGGTATAAAACCGAATTTCTGCCTTGTCCTAATACCTGTGCCAGGCACTGAAGTGCTGCCATATCGGTATGATAATTAGGAACGGTTGGATAAACAGAAAGTAATAAAGGAAGACGTGCATAATTATCTGTGTAGGAAACATATCTTGTTTCATTTATCTTAACTGCAGGCAGAACAACAGGTTCTACTTCCGGCCCGCGGGGAATGGTGCCAAAATACTTTTCTACCATTTTAACAACATCGGCAGTTTTTACATCTCCACCTACAGTAAGAACTGCATTGTTAGGACCATACCATCTCAAGAAGAAATTCTTCAGGTCATTTACATCACTGCGGTTAAGGTCTTCAATATACCCGATCACTTCCCAAGAATAAGGGTGACCATAAGGGTAAAGATTTTTGCTGAATGTTTCGGAAGCAAGTCCGTAAGGAACATTATCTACTCGCTGGCCTCTTTCGTTCTTTACTGTTGCGCGCTGCACTTCAAATCTTTCCTGCGAAACTTGGCCTAACAGAAAGCCCATGCGATCGGCTTCTAGCCATAAGGCTTTTTCCAGCATGTTGCTTGGAACAGTTTCAAAGTAGTTTGTCCTGTCGCGGTTTGTTGTTCCATTTAAAGAACCACCACCTCCGGAAATAATCTTATCATGCTGCCCTTTTGGTGCATTGTCGGAGCCTTCAAACATCATGTGTTCAAAGAAATGCGCGAAACCGGATTTGCCAATCTGTTCACGCGCAGAACCTACGTGGTAAGTTACATCAACATGAACAACAGGATCACTCCTGTCTTCGTGAACGATAAGTGTAAGTCCGTTAGGAAATACATATTTTTCATAAGGTATAACAATGCCATTGCCGGTGGGTTCAACCTTTTCAACAAGTTTTGCCTGGCTAAAGGCTGTTGTACAAATCATGAGCATCAGGGTGCTCAATACCAGAATTTTCTGTTTGATCATGTGTTTATATTTCAAAATTTATTTGCAGTATTTAATCTTCGAACTGGAAGGGAAGCAAAAAAACGATTTTCCCAGCCAAACATTCCAAATATTATATTAAGATGTTGTTTCTATAGACGAAATGGTTTTTTTATAGTTCTAAAAAAAACATCCCGCAACGGCGGGATGAATTATATCAGAAAGCTTTTTTATCCACCAGGTTTCCATCGGCATCTAGTTCAACTATTTCATAGCCAAGCTTCTTAACATTATCAATAATTCTTTGCTTATCGCCAACCATTAGTATGTTCATTTTATCGGGGTGAAGATATTTTTTAGCCTGGGCAGCCATTTCTTCTTTGGTCATGGATTTTAAAACCCTGGCCTGTAATTCGGGATAGTTGGCTGGAAGGTTATAATCAAGAATACGCCTGATGAACATAGCTTTTTGAACACCGGTTTCATAGCGGAGTGCATCGTTTTGTCCAATGGCATTTTGCATGAACATCACTTCTTCATCGGTAGGTCCGGTGGCCAGGTATTCTGTTATTTCACGCATAACTTCCGATAAGGCACTGTCGGTAGCATCGGCCCTAATGCCGGAGCTGAATGCATATTCACCGGAATGTGCATCGGCTGAAAAACTGCTTCTTGCACCATAAGTCCAGCCTTTTGCTTCGCGCAGGTTGATATTTAAGCGACTGTTGAAACCAGTACCAAGAGGGTAGTTGGCCAGGTAGGCTTTATAATAATCACCGGCAGCATCATATTGTAATCCTGTTGCATAACCAACCCTGAATTCGGTTTGTGCACCTTTTGGAACATCTACTAAATAAATTTTGGTTTTATCTACAGGTTTTGCAGGGCCGGGTTCTGCCAGTTTGATTTTCTTTTTTGGAAGTTTATTTAAAAAAGAAAGTTTGGGCAAGATCTCTTCCTGTGTTATATCTCCCACAATTACAACTTTTGCATCTACCGATGTCATATAGTTGTTGTAATAATACTTGATATCCTCAAGTGTCATATTGGCAATGGATTCTTCTGTGCCGTTTTCACTTACTCCAAGAATATGGTCGGGGCCATAATTGAGTTTGGCAAATACCTGGCTGGCGATAGTGGCTGGTTGTGCTTTTGCCGTTTTAAAAGATTGCGCTGCCTGTTTTTGTAACCTGTCGAAATCCTCCTGGGAAAATTTAGGATGGAACATTTTTTCCTGCAACAATGCAAGTGTTTTATCTAAATTCTTTTTTAATGCCTGCACCGTAAACGTAATACCATCTGTACTGCTGCTTATGGAAATTGAACTACCCAGTTTTTGTAATTCAACGGCCATCTCTTCGGAAGTATAATTTTTCGAATCTTCCATCATCATATCCGTAAAGAAACTGGCCAGTCCGGCTTTGGACAAATCATTTGCCGATGCAAGATGTCCACCAGGCATGGTAAGAGAAAAAGTTACAGTAGGTATTTCCGAATTCACTGTGCCGATAACTTTTGCTCCGTTGGGAAGATTTTTTCTCCAGAACTCAGGAACGGTAACAACCGGATTTGGGCCATTGCCGGGAATTTTGCTGCGATCAAAATTATCTTTTGCTTTTACATAGGTGAGACCTTCATAACCATAATCAGGCGATGTATAGCCTGTGGTATCAATTGTGTAATTATCTGCCGCAGCTATCAAAGCTTCCTGGCCTTTTGGAAGCACACTTAGAATAACAGCGTTCTTTCCCTTAATGTATTTATTGTATGCATTCATTACATCTTCGCGCGTAAGAGAAGAATATAATTTTAAAAGGTCAGCGATCTTATTAGGATTACCTGTAAATGTTTCAAATGCGGCCAGCTGACTAACTTTACCACGAACACTTTGAAGTCCGTTTATTAACTGTGCTTCCTGTCCTCCTTTAAATTTCTCTATATCATCTTTTGTTATGCCTCTTGCTTCAAAGCTGTCTAATGCAGCGCGGTAAAGTTGCTCCATGTCGGCAAGTGATTTACCTGTGGATGGAACGATCTGAATTATAAATTCACCCGCCAGTTCAGAAAGTGAACTGAATGCAAATGCCTGGAATGCCTGTTGGGTTTTTGTCATGGTTTGAAAGAAAATAGAATTCCTTCCCTGTCCTAAAACCTGTGCAAGGCATTGCAATGCTGCCATGTCCTTATGATAATTTGGAACAGTTGGGTAAACGATAGCAATTAAAGGTTGACGTGCATAATTATCAACATAGGAAACATATCGGTTGTTGTTGAGTGTTACAGCAGGGTAGCTGTCGGGTTTTACCTCTGGACCGCGAGGAATTGAACCGAAATATTTTTCAACCAGTTTTACTACTTCAGCAGATTTTACAGCACCACCCACAGTTAAAACTGCATTGTTGGGGCCATACCAGCGAAGAAAGAAATTTTTCAAATCATTTACATCGCTGCGGTCAAGATCTTCAAGGTAGCCTATGGTAAGCCATGAATACGGATGTCCGTAAGGATAAAGATTTTTGTTATAGACTTCGCCGGCCAAACCATAAGGACGATTATCGTAGTTCTGTCCTCTTTCATTTTTTACAGTGGAACGTTGAATTTCAAATTTCTCCTGCGTAACGGCATCCAGCAAAAATCCCATGCGATCTGCTTCCAGCCATAATGCTTTTTCTAATTGATTTACCGGAACGGTTTCAAAATAATTGGTCCTGTCGCGGTTTGTTGTTCCGTTTAATGTTCCTCCGGCATCAGTTACAATTTTAAAATGTTGTTCGTCGGCAACATTATCACTTCCCTGGAACATCATATGCTCGAAGAAATGAGCAAATCCCGATTTGCCTATTTGTTCACGTGCCGAACCTACATGGTAAGTTACATCAACATGTACTACGGGATCGCTTTGATCTTCATGTACAATTAAAGTAAGGCCGTTGGACAGTACATATTTTTCATACGGAATAACAATATTATTTCCGTTTGAACTGACTTTTTCTACCAGCTTTGTTTGTGAAAATGACATGATTGTCATGGAAAGGAAGGCCGATAGGAATAGAAATTTCTGCTTCATAAATAAAGGTTTGGGGGGTTCAATTTAGGATAATTAGGGTTGTTGGTACTTACCATTTATCAAAATCTTAAACCCAGATGGATTTTAAGAGCAAAACGATGTATTATATTCGAAAAAAATAAAGCAATGTCTTTTAAAACAAATCACGAGATTGATTATAAGTTGTATGGCGAAGAAATGCAATGCGTGGAAATTGAACTGGATCCGCAGGAAACTGCTATAGCAGAAAGTGGATCGTTTATGATGATGGATGATGGTATACAGATGGCCACCATTTTTGGTGATGGATCGGCACAGCAAAAGGGAATTTTTGGAAAGCTTATGTCGGCAGGCAAAAGAGTTTTAACAGGAGAAAGCCTGTTTATGACAACCTATACCAATATTGGACATGGAAAGAAGAAGGTTTATTTCGCAGCTCCTTATGCAGGAAAAGTAATTCCTATGGATCTTGCGCTGCTGGGAGGTAAACTGGTTTGCCAGAAAGATTCATTTTTATGTGCCGCGAAAGGGGTAACTGTAGGCATAGAATTTCAAAGAAGGCTGGGAACAGGATTGTTTGGAGGCGAAGGATTTATTATGCAAAAACTGGAAGGTGATGGAATGGCCTTTGTGCATGCCGGGGGACATGTAATGGAAAGAGAATTGTTGCAAGGAGAATTATTAAAAATAGATACAGGCTGTATTGTGGCATTTACCCCCAGTTGTGATTATGATATTCAGTTTGTTGGTGGCGTACGCAATACTATTTTCGGAGGTGAGGGATTATTCTTTGCCACCCTTCGCGGACCCGGAAAGGTATGGATTCAAACCTTACCAGTAAGCAGGCTTGCAAGCCGTATACTTGCTTATGGCACAGTAAACCGCAAAGAAGAAGGCAGTATTCTGGGAGGGTTAGGAAACCTTCTTGATGGCGATGGAAGGTAGTTTCTAAACCTTGCCTTTAAATATCCGGTAACTATAAATTGCCGGTATCAGTGTAAGAATAACCATGGTAGCTATAAAAAGAGGTGCAGCAAATTTATAAGGAATGAGTAAGCTTATAATGGCCAGGCTCATTCCTCCCCAGAACCAGAGTTTTCCCGCCAGGCGATGGGTTCTTTTCCAATTCTCATCATCACTTAGTGTCCATGGAAGCCTGATTCCGGCAAAATAATTTGGTTTAATGTTGACCATATAATTGCCAAGGAAGGCAAAGAGTAAACCCATAAAGGGAAAAAGCAGGTTTTCCATAAAATTATTGCCTGAAGTTGCCGAAAGCAGGATCAAAAAGCTTAGTGTGCTCATAAATACTACCATACCGAAAGCAAGCCTGGAAAACCCACTCGAAGGCAGGTCCTTTCTTTTAGGATCTATGCGGTGGATATTTTTAAGCAGCAGGAAAAGAAAAACAGAAACGGCAAATATGATCCCGGAAACCAGCCAGAGTTCAGATTTATTGCCAAACCGGTCTGGTTTCATTTCATGATCGAAATGCAGGGGAACGGTTTGGGGCACCTCGTTCCATATTATGGCAAGATAAACGCCTGGAGCCAGGGCAATTAGCAGGGCAGCAAGGTTTGCTATTGCAGATTTTTTCATTATTATTTTTTTTGCCGGAACTGAATCAACCATTGTACAATTTCATCAACCATGGTAGTATTCAGCGAATATTTTACAAACTGTCCTTCTTTAACCGATTCCACCAGGCCGGATTGTTTCAAAAGGTCGAGGTGATGCGAAATGCTGGGTTTTGAAATCGAAAAGGCATTAGCTATCTCGCCTGCAGTAAGGTCGCCCTGTTTCAGCATTTCAAGTATGTCCCTGCGCGTACTGTCATTCAGGGCTTTAAATATACGGTTCAACACTTAGGTATTTAGACAAATATCTAAATAAATAATGAATTTACAAAATACCGTATAACTACGGTTGTATAGTATTATTTAATAATGGAACTTGCAATTCAATTCGTCGCACTTGACCATGGAAACGATAGGCAAACAGTCTTCTGCCTGGGCCCTCAATTGAGGGCTTTTTTTTGGCGCTCAACTACTGGCTTTGGACGCATATTTATATTCCTTCGGCTAATAGAAAATATAATGGTTCGCTGCAACATGATTTTTGCGCCTGCTAAAACAGCAATATGTTTAAAGTTTTTAATCCGCACTCTGTGAAATCTATAGTAAAAGTGGTAGCCCTGGTTATTTTGTTATTTATTGTTGTGAATTTGGCGGGATGATGGGGGAGGGTGAGTAGTGAATAGTGAGTAGTGAATAGTGAATGGTGAATGGTGGGTAGTGGGTTTTTTAACTGGACCTGTCTTTTGACAGCAGGCGCCTGAACTTATCTTCTTTATTCCACACTGCTGTCTTCAACTTCATAATCATAAGGCAAAAGATCCGCTAAATTCTTCCAGCTCCAGTAACCCTGGTTGATCCAGCTCTTCTGATCGATAAAATAGCCATTGGGTTTTATTAAGATGGCATCGGAAAGATCAACATAAGATATTTGCTTTTGAACATCGGCAGGTAAATTATATTGTTGAAGGTATTCGGCTTCCGGTGCTTTTTTGTGATAAATAATACTTGCCTTTACAGGGAACCATAGTTCTGCATCATAATTTTCATTGTCAAAATAATAGTAAACCGAATCGTAAGGGTTTGTAAGCCTGTCGAATTTATTGGCAATGGTTTTACTGAGCATATCAACAGTAAATCCATTTTCCTTAAGGCTGCTGTCGAAATAAGACCTGATGAAATGTAGTCGCGAACCCAGGTATGCCTGCTCCCTGTTCTGCTTCCACAGCATTTTTTCTTCTTCAGTTCCATCCATCTCCGAGAAAAAACAAAAACCTCGGTAAGAATTAATGCCATTGCCAAAGAAATGTACAAAGGAATCCAGTTCGTATCTCATGATATAACCTAAAGCTTCATTCCTTATCTCCAGTGGTTCGGTTGCAAGTATTTTCAACCTGTCGTTTCTTTTATAATAATAGAATTTCAATACTTCCGGATTCAACAAAACAGTTTTTGCAGCAAACGGTGTTGCCCCGATAAAATGCCTGGTAAAAAAGTTGCCATACTGCTCCCATCCATCTGCCACTTCATTCGTATTCTGAATAATCACTTCACTCAAACTATTATCGGTTCTTTCCATTTCAAGCGTAAAATTTCTATCGCTCACCGCTTCGTAATTTATTAACCTGCTGGTATAGCCCGTAAATGAAATGATCACTTCGTAACCTCCTTTGTTGAGGTATAAACTAAAATTTCCTTCCTTGTCGGTTACAGTTCCCCTGGTAGTGTTTTGAGCAAACACCGAAGCTCCCTGCAGTGGAAGCCGGGTTTCGGCATCTATAATTTTTCCTGAAATGGTGCCCTGCGAAAATGCAGGAATAGATAACACCAGCGCAAAGGCAAAGAGAATGGATGGTAATTTCATAAGATCATCTAAAATAGAAAAAATTAAAGACTAATACTACCTTCCTTCAAAGCCTTTTGATATTTTTCACAAGCCATTTTAATTACTGTTTCCAGCGGAGAGAAAGAAAAACCGGGTAAGGCTTCCAGGATTTTACTATTATCAAATGAAGTTTTGCTTTGTGCAAGTTTTGCCGTTTCCATGGTAAGCAGTGGTTTCCTGCCTGTGAAGAATGATTTTATTCTTTCTGCTCTCCAGGCAATACTTCCCAGGAACCTGGTTGCTTCCCTTGACGGACGTTTTTTTCCAAAACCATCAGCCAGCGTATCAAGCAAACGCCTGAAACTCCAGTTATCACCGTTTACAATAAACCTTTCCTGGTGAACAGAAGATTCCATTAACTGAACGATTATTTCAGCCACATCTTCCACGCCAACAAAACCATTTATCCCGTTGCTGTACCAGGGAAATTCCTTATAAGCATTTTTGAAAATAGCACAACTTGACTGGTGCCAGTTTCCAAAACCCAGTATGGTGGATGGATTTACAATCACCCCTTCAAGTCCTTCAGCAAAGCCACGCCAGGCATGCATTTCGGCATGGTGTTTTGTTATTGCATAGTGCGTGTTAGATTTATTGTTCTCCCATTTCCTGTTCTCTGTTACTGTAGATGCTTTTTCTGTTCTTCCCAGTGCGGCCACCGAACTAACATGTATAAGTTTTTTTAAGCCATGTTCCAGTGCAAGGTTCACTATATTCTCGGTGCCTTCAATATTCACCTTGTACATTTCACTGCGTGTATGCTTGGAAAAAGAAACCATGGCTGCAGAATGTATTACACAATCAGCATCCTTCATAGCCTCACCTATTCCAACTACATCAAGTATGTTGGTATCAACCCATTCAACTTTTGAAAAAATTTCTTCAGGAATAAAAAAAGGAAGAGGGGATTTTCTTTTTAATGATCTAACCGAATAATTTTTTTCTACAAGATTTTTGATAATGTAGGCACCCAAAAAACCCGTTCCTCCCGTTACCAGTATCTTCTTATTGGGTTGCAATTGCATTTCCATTATTGACTGTAATTATAATATCCCCTGCCCGATTTTTTACCAAGGGCTCCTTTGTCCACCATTTGTTTTTGCAAATAAGATGGTTTTAATCTTTCGGGTTCCTGCATTTGTGCATACACCGAACAACTTACAGCATAATTAATATCGTTACCTATCAGGTCCATTAATTTGAACGGCCCCATTTTAAAGCCGGCATTTTCCAATAACCGGTCAATTGTTTCATAATCGGCAATTCCTTCTTCTGCCAGTCTTAAAGATTCAATATAAAAAGGTCTTGCCACCCTGTTCACAATAAATCCCGGAGCATCTTTACACACCACAGGCTCTTTGCCAAAGCGGCGTGTAAGATCTATAAGCATATCGGTTACTTCCTCGGAAGTTTCTTCTCCTCTTACAATTTCAACCAGTTTCATTACCGGGGCAGGGTTAAAAAAATGCAGACCTGCTACACGTTTAGGCGATAATACTTTTTTTGCAATGGCAGAAACAGAAAGGGAAGAAGTGTTAGTTGCCAGTATGGTATCAATGGAATTAAACTCAGCAAGTTTGTTGAACAATTCAATTTTTACTTCCGGCTTTTCAACTATTGCTTCAATCACTACATCTGCAATACACTGGTGAATATCGGAAGTGAAATGAAGAAGGTTCAGGATTTCCTTTTGCTTTTCGTTTGTGATCTTTTGTTTGTCAGCCAGTTTTTGCAGGTCGCGGCCGATCTTGTCCTTTGCTCTTGCAATTACATCTTCATTCAAATCAAATAAAATGGTTTGAAATCCTGCCGCTGCCGATACCTGCGCAATGCCGCTTCCCATAGTTCCTGCCCCACAAATACAAATAGTACTCATTTCAATACAAGGTTATTTGGTACAATAATTTCTAACTTTACAATATATCATCTCAATATGAAAAAGAAAAATATATTCCTTTTAGGTATAGGTACTGCAATTGCGGTGGCGGCTTCAGTTTTTTATATATTCAAACAGAAATCAGGTAAGGTTGAAAAACCTCCAAAAGGCGCTCCACAGCTGGATCTTGAAAACCCGGGCGACCAGTCAGAATTTTCAACTTCGGCAAGTGCCTCGGATATTGGATGATCAGAAACTGCTTTGAAACTGTTTCAAAAATCTTTTATCATTTTCGCTGAACAGCCGGATATCATTTACATCGTAAAGTAATAGTGCCGGCCTTTCCACACCCATACCAAATGCAAAGCCCGAATATCTTTCACTGTCAATTCCACAATTCTCCAGCACTTTTGGATGCACCATTCCGCAACCCAATATTTCAACCCACCCGGTTTGTTTGCAAATTCTACAACCTTTTCCTTCGCAAATAAAGCAACTGATATCCATTTCTGCGCTGGGTTCTGTAAATGGAAAATAAGATGGCCGGAACCGCACTTTCACATCTTTGCCAAACATTTCCTGCACAAAAAAATAAAGGGTTTGTTTTAAATCGGCGAAACTTACGTTTTCAGCAATATATAATCCTTCTACCTGGTGGAAAAAGCAATGCGAGCGTGCCGAAATGGTTTCATTTCGGTATACTCGGCCGGGACAAACAATCCTGATGGGAAGTTTACCTTTCATCATTTCCCTTATCTGAACATTGCTGGTATGAGTTCTCAGCAGCCAGTCGGGATTTTTACTGATGTAAAAAGTATCCTGCATATCCCTTGCAGGATGGTTTTCGGGAAGATTCAAAGCGGTAAAATTATTCCAGTCATTATCTATTTCAGGTCCGTCGGCAACAGAAAAGCCAAGCCTTTGAAATATTCTTACGATCTTGTTTCTTACCAGTGAAACAGGGTGCCTCGATCCAATTTCAATACTGTCGCCCGGCAAACTAAAATCAGCTTCCGTTGAAGTATTGGTGTTTGTAGTTGCGATTTCTTTTGCAGATTCAAATTTTGCTTCGGCAAATTGTTTGAAATCATTCAGGACCTGGCCAAAATGTTTTTTCTGTTCATTAGGAACATTTCTCATTTCTCCAAAAAGGCCTTTTACAATTCCTTTGGTTCCAAGAAATTTAATACGATAGTTCTCCAGCTTCTGCTGGTCGGAAACATCAAAACTTTCGATTTCTTTTTTATAAGATTCTATTTGCCCGATCAGTTCTTGCATCGCGCAAATATAAGTTGAGCGGGATTAGTTTGATCAGTTAAGGCTGGCATTAAATGTATCGCCCTTTTCGGGGTCGCCCGAATCGTATCCTCTTTTAAACCAGTACATTCTTTGTTCGGAAGTTCCATGAGTAAACGATTCGGGTACCACATAACCCTGCGCCTGCTTTTGAAGGTTATCGTCGCCAATAGCATGGGCAGCATTAATAGCTTCTTCAAAATCGCCGGCTTCCAGAAATCCGCGTCCTTTCTGGTAATGTGCCCAAACACCGGCATAAAAATCTGCCTGGAGTTCCAGCATTACCGAGTACTTATTATATTCTGCTTCGCTTACACGGCCTCTTAGTCTTTGCACTTTCGACGATGTTCCCAGTAAATTCTGTATATGATGTCCCACTTCGTGTGCAACCACATAGGCCATAGCAAAATCGCCGGGAGCTCCAAACCTTTTATGCAGGTCATCGGAGAAAGAAAGATCTATATACACTTTATTATCTGCCGGGCAGTAAAATGGTCCGCTGGCCGAATTTGCATGTCCGCAATCCGATGAAGTAGCTCCCGAAAATAATACAAGAGTTGGCGGCTGGTAACGGCTGCCGGCATCGGCAAAAAGTTTGGTCCAAACATCTTCGGTATCTGCCAGCACTACTTTTACAAATCCTGCCTGCTCATCCTGGGCTGCCTGCTCCTGTGGAGAAAGTGCCTGGTTATCTCCTGGTAAATTTACATTTACAGCTTCCGGGTCGCCACCCAGTAAAAGGTTCACCACCAGTGCAATTACTCCTAATATTCCGCCACCGGCAATTAAGCCACCCTTCATTCCCCTCCTGTCATCAACATTGGTGCTTTGTCTTCTGCCTCGCCATTGCATAGTTTATGTTTATTGTATTTCTAAAAAAAGCATGCCCTGCTGTTAAATTGGATACTATTTCTTTTATTAAGATAAAAAATATTCCTGGCAGGCTTAATTAAAATGATAAAATGAACTTTTTGCCAGCGTTTAATTTTCTTCATGGTTCTTAAATATCAAATTACTTTTGCTCTTCTATGCCTAAACTGGTCCGTATTTCATGCATAATTATTTTATTCCTGTCTTCCTGCCGAACTGCAAGGAATGCAGGCGATGATGGTTTGATTGAAGCGGTTTTTTTGCAGGTGAATGATGTGTATGAGATAGCACCACTGTCTGCCGGTAAAGAAGGCGGAATAGCCAGGCTGGCTACTATCAAGAAGAGTTATCTTTCAAAAAACCCCAATACTTTCCTGGTAATGGCGGGAGATTTTTTAAGTCCTTCTGTTTATCATAGCCTTATTTACGAAGGAAAGCCCGTCAGGGGAAAACAAATGGTGGAAGCTTTAAATGTAGCAGGTTTAGACCTGGCAACTTTTGGCAACCACGAATTTGATATCAGGGAAAATGAACTGCAGGAAAGAATGGATGAATCTTCGTTTAAATGGATTTCATCCAATACTTTCCACAAAACAGGCGAGAGGATCAGGCCTTTTGTACAAAAGGGCAAGGCAATTCCAAAAACATTAGTGATCCATACGCGCGATGCAGATGGAACGCATGCTAAGATTGGCGTTATTACGGCCACGCTTCCTTTTAATATGGCCGATTATGTTCATTACGATGAAGGCCTTGAAACTGCAAAGGAGTTATATAATCTTATTAAGGATTCTGTAGATGTTGTTATTGCCCTTACCCATCAGTCGATAGATGAAGATATACGGATGGCCAAGGAAATACCCGGGCTGGCAATGATCATGGGAGGCCATGAGCACGACAATCGTTTTGTGAAGCAGGGAAGGGTTTATATCACTAAAGCCCACGCCAATGCAAAATCGGTTTATGCACTGCACCTGAAGATGGACCTGAACAGGAATAAATACGAGCTGGTGCCGGTTCTTGTTTACCTGAATGAAGAGGTGGCCCTGGATTCTGCCACCAATGTGGTTGTAAAAAAATGGTCATCCATAGCTGAAAATAATTTCACAGCCCAGGGATTTGATGCGGGGCGTGTAATTTTGAACAGCTATAAGGGCGAACCCCTGGATGGAAGAGAAACCGAAGTAAGACGGCAGGCAACAGGCCTGACCAGGCTAATTATCAAAGGCATTGAGCATGCTGCTCCCCAATCGGTAGTTGCCATTATGAATGGTGGATCTATTAGGGTTGATGATGAACTTCATGCGCCATTGACCGAATATGATATTTTAAGAACACTTCCTTTTGGTGGAGGCATCACGGAAGCCGATATTAAAGGCAGCCTGCTGGTTCAGGTGCTCGAACAGGGAATGAAAAATTCGGGAACAGGAGGATTTTTACATTTCAGCCATTCGGCTCTAAAGCGGGGAGGCCAATGGTATATTAATAATAACCCGGTAGAACCTGGCAAAACTTACAGGGTGGCATTTACCGAATTCCTTTTAACGGGCAAAGAATCGAACCTGGCCTACCTGAACCCCGAAAATCCCCTGGTTGAAAAAATATATCCGGCGCCACCGCTTTCCGATCTACGGTCCGACCTGCGCCTCGCCCTGATAAATTATATTTCTTCCCTCAACACTGAAAAATGAAAAAGCCCCGGTCTCTTTCGAGCAAGGGAGCTTTTCCGATGAGATTTATATATATAGAGTTGTTGTAAAAAGTGAATTAAAAATATTGTGCCAAAGTGAATGAAAATGCTACCCCGGGTTCTGTATCGCGTTCAATCTCGTATTAATGATGTTTTAATCGCAGCCAAACCTTAATTTTATTTCTTAACGAGCTTATGAAGAAATTACTCATCCTCCTGCTATCCGGTTTCCTCCTTTATTCCTGTGGTTCTGAAACTATTAGCCAGGATATAAAAGGTGGCGATACTTTAAAAAACAGCGCCACTCCTTCGTGGATCCACCAGGGAAATATCTACGAGGTGAATGTGCGTCAATACACTGCTGAAGGAAGTTTTAATGCGTTTGCCAAACACCTCCAGCGCTTGAAGGATATGGGTGTTCAAACTTTGTGGTTCATGCCTGTTCAACCCATTTCTAAAAAAGATCGTAAGGGAGCACTGGGCAGCTATTATGCCATTGCAGATTATACGGCCATCAATCCGGAATTTGGAACTATGGACGACTGGAAAGAACTGGTGAAAAAGGCCCATGATCTTGACATGAAAGTAATCATCGACTGGGTTGCCAACCACTCCGGTGCCGATCATAAATGGCTGGAACAACACCCCGGATTTTATGTAAAGGACAGTGCCGGTAATACTGTAGCTCCTTTCGACTGGACAGATGTGCGCAAGCTGGATTATAATAATCCCGCACTTGTCGACAGTATGATAGGGGAAATGAAATTTTGGGTGGAAGAAACAGGTATAGATGGTTTTCGTTGTGATGTAGCTGCCGAAGTACCTAAAGCTTTCTGGGAAAGATGTATTAAGGAACTGAGAAAGGGCCATGAATTATTTATGCTGGCCGAAGCGAACGATGCATGGCTACATGAGGTGGGATTTGATGCCACTTATACATGGGAAGAATTTCATAAGATGAAAGAAATTGCAAGTGGTAAAGCGCCTGCTTTTGCAATGGATAGTATATTATGGAAGATGGATAGCAGTTTTCCTGCTCATGCCATAAGAATGTTTTTCACTTCCAACCACGATGAAAACAGCTGGAACCGTGCCGATTATGGAACCATGCCCGGCCCTGTGCATGCTCCTTTTGCCGTGCTTACGCAAACCATGTACAGATCAGTGCCTTTAATTTACAGCGGGCAGGAAGAACCACACCTCGACAGCCTTCGGTTTTTTTACAAAGACCAGATCAATTTTAAAAATTATGAAAGGGAAGCTTTCTATAAAAACCTCCTTCTTCTTCGAAAGAATAATCCGGCACTGGCATCGTACGCCTCATTTAAAAAACTGGCCACTTCAAACGATGCTGCGATGTATGCATTTGAAAGAGAAAATAATGGGAATAAGGTGCTGGTGATATTGAACTTATCAAACGTTGCACAAAATTTTTCATGGAAAGAAAAGCCTTCCGCAAATGAATGGTTCAATGTTTTTGCAGGTGTTAACGAGCCTGTTCAGAATGGTTTTGGTATAGAACCCTGGGGTTATGCCGTTTATGAAATAAAAAAATAAGTTACTGTTTATAATCTTCCTACATGTTTGATGCATTATCCGATTTCCTTGAACCCGTTTCTTTATCAGCCATATCTAACGATACAGGCTACAGGGAGGGACAGTTTGGAAGATCTGTAAAAATTTATGATGAAACTTTCCCCGACCTGGAAGATGTTGATATTGTAATTGTAGGATGTGGGGAACAAAGAGGCGCTGCACTGCTGGGTATAAGCACTGCGCCGGCTGCCATCCGGTCGGAATTTTATAATTTATACTTTTGGCATACCGACCTGAAGATAGCAGATATTGGTAATGTGAGGATAGGAAAATCGCTGACCGACACCTATGCTGCTTTAAAAATAGTGGTTGATGATTTAACCGGCGAAGGCAAAACCGTTCTTGTTTTGGGAGGCACACACGATCTCAGCCTGTCACAATACTATGCATTTGCTGGCAACAAGCGTCAGATTGAAGCCGCCAGTGTAGATGCTTTAATTGATGTAAATATTGACTCTCCTTTCCGCAACGATAATTTCCTTATGGAACTGCTTACATCCGATCCTAATTATTTACGGCAGTATAACCATATTGCTTTTCAAAGCTACCTGGTTCATCCACGCATGCTGGAAACCATGGATAAACTGCGTTTTGACTGCTTCCGGCTGGGAAATGTAAAAGAAGATATTGAGGAAATGGAACCGGTGATCCGTAACTGCCAGATGTTTTCTTTCGATGTAACAGCTATAGCACATGCATTTGCTCCCTCGAATACGATAAGTCCAAATGGATTAACCGGGGAAGAAGCGTGTACCCTTATGCAATATGCCGGTATGAGCGCTGAAATGATGAGTGTAGGTATTTATGGCTACCGGCCAGAAAAAGATAATGAGCAGTTAACTGCCAAACAAATTGCGCAAATGATCTGGTATTTCCTCGATGGAAAAAGCCGAGGGAGCAGGGAAGCACGGATGGATGAGAAAGAATCTTTCAACGAGTTTCATACCATCTTTGCCGAAGTAGATACTATCTTTCTTCAAAGTAAAAAAACCGGGAGATGGTGGATACAGCTTCCCGACAAAAAATTTATAGCCTGTTCCCAAAAGGATTATATCGTGGCCAGCAGAAATGAAATCCCTGAACGATGGTTAAGGGCACAGGAAAGACCCTGATCTTTCGACCAGGGCCTTTAACATGAGAAGAACTACTGTCTTTATTTAGTTTCTTTAATTTTTTCTTCTTTTAATTCACCGGCAGCAAGATCAGCTTCCACTTTTGATAATTCCATGCTGATATGAAATTTCTTCAACGCATCCTGGTAAGCAATGGTTTCCTGTTTGGTAAGAATGGTTAGGCTAAGCTCCTCCTGGAAATAGCAATGTGTGCCAATAAATCTTTTAACATGCGACCTTGTTTCTGATGGCAGGAAGTTTTGAAGTTTCCAGAAATTACGACTTCCCGATTTTTTTATGGCTTTTAATACATAGCCGGGTCCACTGTTATAGGCAGCAACCACCAGCAGCCAGTCGCCAAACATTTTATGCAGGTCGCGCAGGTATTTGGCTGCCGCAACCGTGCTTTTGTAGGCATGGGTTCTTTCGTCGGTTTTTCCGTTAACTTTTAATCCAAGCTCCCTTGCAGTTGCCGGCATCAGTTGCCACATACCTCTTGCACCCACACGCGACATGGCTGTAGGTTTGAGTTGGGATTCCACAACGGCCAGGTATTTCAGCTCTTCCGGAATGCCATATTTTTTCAAAACAGGTACAATAATGCCAAAGTATTTCCCTTTCCTTTTGTCAACCATTTTCAGGTCTTCAATGTTCTTTGGAATGAACTTTTTAACGTAGGTGCTGGCAGCGGCATTGAGTTTAATAGCAGGAGCCTGCAACGTTACTGTTTTTTCGGGGCAATCTATAACAGTTCCTAAAGTAAGGCTGTCAACAGATCTTTTTGTAGAATCACTTGAAACGGAAGTGAATGTTTCAGCGAAATTTCCGGCAAGTGAGTTGTTCGAGGGTACGATCATAAAGACCATCATTCCTGACGCTACAAATCTTGCCTTTTGTTTGATGTTTTTCAACATTGTTTTCAGTTTTTGGGTGAAACAATGCCGACCCTGGATTGGATTGGGATCATCAAAGAATATTGGGAATAGGGAAGGATGCTTGGATTGAGTTACCTGGATTTTCCGGGGGACGACTTTTGGCTTTTCAAAGTCCGGAGATCCGGTAACGGGGTCAAAACTATATGGCTAATCTGGAAACTCCTATCTTTTTGGGCCATGAAATTCTACGAATCATTTATAATACGCTGATTTTCAAAGCATGTCATCCAAAATTAGGTAGCATGTAAATTAGTCAGGAATGGGGTTGAGATATATGTTTTTTGTAATATGGAGGGGTTGGGGGAGGTTGAATGGTGGTTGAATGGTGGTTGAATGGTGGTTGAACGGTGGTTGAACGGTTGTTGAACGGTTGTTGAACGGTTGTTGAACAGTGGTTGAATAGTGGTTGAACGGTTGTTTTATTCAACTATCTTTCAACAACTGTTCAACAACCGTTCAACTAAACAACATCAGCTTCAACTATCTTTCAACCACCGTTCAACAACCGTTCAACTAAACAACATCAACTTCAACTATCTTTCAACCACTATTCAACCCTCTGTTTAAAGTATGAGAATTCTTCTTATCGTAGTGCTGGCTCTTTCCGGTTGTGTTTCGGGAAGAATTGGTCAGACTGCCTCTAACTTAACCAGTAATGCTAACCTTAAAAATGCCCATGTGGGTATAGCTGTTTATGATGTTGAAGCCGGCAAATACCTTTACCAGTATCAGTCAGACAAATACTTTGTGCCTGCCAGCAATACCAAGATACCTACCTGTTATGCGGCCATGAAATACCTGGGCGACAGCTTGGTGAATTACAGGTATGTGGTTGAAGGAGATAATATATATATAGATCCCGCAGGTGATCCTTTGTTTCTTCATGGTTCATATCCCAGCCAGAAAGGATTTGATTATTTGAAAGGATTTAAAAATGTTCACCTAAATCATACCGGGTTCATTGATTTTTTAGGCAGTGGCTGGAGCTGGAACGATTACCGCGAATCATACATGGCACAAAGGAGCGACCTTCCTTTATATGGTAACATAGTTCGTTTGGCATGGGCCGATGGAAATGTTCAGGCTCACCCCAGGTTGTTTTCCGATTCAATACACAGGGCCGGACCATTGCCATTGGGTTTCAGGGTTCAAAAGCCATGGGATTCCAACCGGTTTACGCTTTTGCCGGGAAATGGGAAGTCGGATATAATTCCTTTCCGCCCCGGGATGGATATCAATATGAAGCTTCTTGCTGACACTTTAGGCATTCCGGTAACTGCTTTTAAGGGAGAAAGAAATTTTACTTCTACCATGTATTCTTTTCATACCGACACCATGTTGAAGCCCATGATGCACCGCAGCGATAATTTTTTTGCCGAGCAGTCTTTAGTTATGGCTTCCAGGGAATTTATGGGAGAATTTGACCTGGCAGGAATGATAGATACCATTTTAAGGACAGATTTTTCTCAATTGAGACAAATGCCCCGCTGGGTAGATGGATCGGGTTTGAGTCGGTACAACCTATTCACCCCGGAATCTTTTATAGAGATATTATTGAAAATGAGGCAGGAGTTTGGAATGGAAAGGATCAAAGAAATATTTCCAACCGGCGACGATGGTACATTAACCGGCTTATATAAGAATTATAGTGGGAAGATCTTTGCCAAAACAGGCACACTTTCAGGTGTGGTAGCGTTAAGTGGGTTTATTTATACGAAGAAAAACAGGCTGCTTGTTTTTTCGGTGCTGGTAAACAATCATCGCTCGGTGGCCAGGGATATCAGGGTTCAGGTCCAGGATTTCCTGGTGGAGATGGCGGAAAGGAATTGATTCTTTTAACAATTACCCAACTTCCGGCTTTCCCGGATCGTATATGTATCCAAACAACCTATTTATGAGAAGATATCTCCAGGCGCTTGCTCTCATCTTTATCTCGGCAATTTTAGTACAGTGCCAGAAAGAACTCAGTCATGTTGGAGGACCCGATCCGGTTATTATTCCACCAGCACCTGTAACCGCTCCTTTACAGGGTATTATTTTCGATGAAAACGATCAACCTCTTCCCGGCGTTCAGGTTAAGGTTGGTAATAAAACAGCTACAACCAATAACGCAGGTTATTTCCGCATTCACGATGCTTACATGGATAAGTTTTCGGCTGTGGCTACGGCCGAATACCCGGGATATTTTAAAGGATTCCGCAGCTTTGCCGCTACTAATTGCGCCAATCATATTGAAATAAAATTAATTCCTAAAACACTTATCGGCACCATTGATGCCGTGGCGGGTGGAGAAGTATCTCTTTCTAATGGAGGAAAAATAGAGCTTCAGCCTAATGGTGTTGTATCTAAGTCAAACAATGGAGCATATTCAGGAACTGTAAATGTATATGCCGCTTACATAGATCCTACTGAAATGGATATTGCCCGAACTGTACCTGGTTCTTTCATGGCCAGGGATATTAACAACAACAGGGTTATACTGGAATCATATGGTATGATGGCTGTTGAACTGGAATCGCCCTCCGGTCAGGAACTGCAGGTTAAACCTGGTTCTACTGCAAAACTCACCATGCCCATACCGGCAGCTATGCAGAGTTCCGCACCGGCTACCATGCCTTTATGGTATGTTGATGAGCAAACCGGGTTGTGGCAGGAAGATGGAACATCAACCAAAAATGGTAATGTATATGTTGGCAATGTAACTCACTTTACTTACTGGAACTGCGATCTTCCTTTTTCTTCCAACCCTATAAACTTTACACTAAAAAATGCCGCTGGCGATCCGCTTGTTCATGCATACGTACGTATTACCCGTACCAGCAACCCAAATGTAGGTATGGTGCATGGTATAACAGATTCATTAGGACAGGCAAATCCGTTTGTTCCGCTGAACGAACAGCTTCAGCTTACAGTTTATGGACCTTGCCATGAAGTAATTTATACGCAGAATATCGGGCCGTTCACGCAGCCCACCGACCTGGGAGTGATTACAGTAAATAATGCAACGAATGCAATAGTTACTGTTACCGGCACTTTGCTTGATTGTAGTGGTTCCCCTGTAACCGATGGATATGCTATCATTCAAACTTATGGCATTATCAGGTATGCTGCTGTTGATGCCAACGGCGTTTATTCGGTAACATTTATCAAGTGTAATACGGGAGCAGCCGATGTTTCAATCCTTGGTATAGATGCAAACAACAACCAGCAGGGATCATTGCAGGTGCTTCCATTAACCGTGCCTACAACCAATGCAGGAAATTATACGACCTGCGGTACATCTTCAAATGAATATGTAAATTATACCCTGGATGGCGTTAACTATTCAATTACCAATGCGGTTCAGGATTCATTACAGGCATGGACCTCTCAACAGGGGACTTCTCCATTTAATACTTATATTGCCGGATTAAGTTCGAGTACTACAGGCGGTATTTCATTTATGTTTAATTCCCCAGCGGCCGTTGCAGGCTCATATCCTCTTGTTGAGCTTTGGGTTAATAATGCAGCAGCACAATCACCGGGATCATTGTCTGTTAATATTACCAACTTCCCCACCGCCATTGGGCAGTTTTATGAAGGAAGTTTAAATGGAGGTTATGTGGATGTACAGGGGGTTACGCATACATTAAGTTGCACCTTTCGAATACGACGGTTATTTTAATAGTTGAAATTGAGCCAGGAAAAACTAAGTTTATAAAGCTTAGTTTTTCCTGTTTATAAACAATAAAGCTAACCACCTGTTTTTGAGTAAAGAGCAAATGCATATTGAGGCAATAATTAAAGGCTGCAAAAAAGGCGATCGTAAGTCTCAGGAGTTGCTGTATAAAAATTTTTATAGGGCTATGGTGGGAATATGCATGCGGTATACAAAAAATGAATCCGACGCCGTGGAAGTATTAAACAATGGATTTTTAAAAGTGTTTAAGAATATTGATAAATATAAACCTGAACAGGGCTCTGTATATACATGGATCCGTACCATTGTTATAAACAGTTGTCTTGATTTTATTAAAGCCAGCCAGCGTGCCGAAAAGCACCATGAACTTACCGATGAAGTGGAAGTGCATGTAGAACCTGAAGCAATAAAAAAGATAAAGGCATCTGCTTTATTGAACCTGGTTAGGCAGTTGCCACCGGCTACCATGGCGGTTTTTAATCTGTACGTAATTGAAGGTTTTTCGCACCGCGAAATTGCCAGTCTGCTTACCATTAGCGATGGTACCAGCAAATGGCATTTAAGTGAAGCAAGAAAAACACTTCAGAAATTAATTCATCAGCAAGATGTTCAAATCTATGAGTGAGAAATTTCCATATGATGAAGGAGCCGATCATCCATTCGGTGACCTCCCCGTTCCCGACCAGGAACAATCATGGCAGAAAATGCAGGAACTTCTGAATAAAGAAGATGGAAATAAGCGTGTGCCACCACCATTTTATCTCCGTAGCTGCTTCGGACTGGGATTGCTTGCCGCCTTGCTTGCAGTTACAGCATTCTTTATATTCCGTCCCGACAAATCTTTATTCGATAATAATGCAGGTAAAACATCTTTAGTACAAAAACAAGCTACCGGCAGTAACAGTAATATTAATACTGAAGGAGAAAATACTGCAGCGAAAAATGCACCTCTAAGTAGTGCAGGCAATTCTGAGGATAAAGACCTGTCTATTTCATCAAATCAAAACACAATATCAAAAATTATCCCCGCACAAACATTAAGTAACAGGAATAAATCAGTTGCAAAAGCTGCAACAAATGAGAAAATCGAAAGAAATTCAAACACGAACAAAGCATCTGCTGGCAAGGAAAGCAATAGAATTGCCAGTGAGGAAAGAAGCAATCAATCATCTCATCCCTCAACCGAAGTTGTTTCAATAACAAGCCAGGAAAAGAAAGTTAATGCCGCAGAAAAGGATGAGGTAAAAATAACTGCAGCTGATAGGAACGATGAAGTGAATGATAAACTTGTTGATGCTCCCGATCCGGTTAATTCAAAGAAAAGAAAAACCAGGAATAAAGATTCTGCGAAAAACACTATCGACACCATGCAGAACAAACTTGCATCCGGTTTATTCTGGAGCGCCGGTATAGGCCTTCAACAGCAGATTGCAATAGCCGGCCAGGATCCGGTACCTTATGATTATTATGGCAGGAAGAATTCCATTTCAGATTATATTCCTTCCGTTTTCCTTCGCCTGCACAAGCCAGGTAAATGGTTTATTATGGGAGAATTCAGGTACGGTGCCCCTCAGGCACTGAATGATTTTAATTACAGCAGGCGCACCAGTTTTGATACAGGTAGCCAGGTTATAACTACTACCAGTATGCGCC
>JAEZCV010000189.1 GCA_023429985.1 Bacteroidota bacterium
ATCCATATCCAACATTCCTGGTCGCGAAAAGCTGCTAACCATTTCTAATTATTTTTTAGAAAAACACTTTTTAATCACTATTTAATAATCAGCGACTATGAATCATGTTTACCCTTTTTTGAAGAACCAAGCCCTTTTAATTGGCTCTGCAGTGCTTAGCCTTTTCGGCTCACTTAATCTGAATGCCCAGTCTATTTGCGGCCCTATTATGGAAGACTTTAATAATACCGGCGGTTCCACTGCAGGTTTTTATTCTTCTACTGTTGGCCCTTCTCCCACAGTTGGATTTACTTATGGAACAGATGGTGTTAACGGATATTTGCAGCGTTGTGCCATACCTTCCGGAGGTACTACCTACGAGATCATCACCCCTACTTATCAAACCCTGGCTTCTCAAACAGCTGTTGGTTACGGATTTGAGTTAAACGGCGATGTTATAATTTCTCTTGCCAATGTTTATTTGGATTATACCGATAACACCGGAACAGTAAATACTGTTTTTATCACCCAGTTTGTTCCTTCATATACAGGCGGTGCCAGTGGAACGGTGGCTGAAGAATGCAGGTTACTGGATATGTCGAGCTATGCAGGGTTTACACCTGGTGACAGGTATCGTTTTGTATTCCAGTTTATAGTTTCATCTTCCTCATCTGCAAGCGAATGTGTGATCTTCGACAATTTCAGAACAACTGGCGTGGAAGCACTTATTCCACTTCCCGTAACGTTTACCGGGTTTACTGCACGTAAAGCGGGCAATGCCGTACAATTGAACTGGACCGTTGCCCAGGAAAAAGATGTAGCGCATTACGAAGTGGAAAGAAGTTCTAATGGAAAAGACTTTGTAAAAATTGGCGAAGTGCCGGCAACAGAAAGTTCTTCTTACAGTTTTACCGATCACCAGCCAGGATCCGCTGTATCTTTTTACAGGGTGAGAAATATGGATCTTGATGGTCGTTTTAAATACACAACCATTGCAAGAGTAAATCTTGAAAAGAATGTAAGTTTAAGAGCTTACCCGCAACCTGCAATAAATGAAGTAACCCTGGAACACGCACAACTGGAAACTCCGGGAACATTAACCCTCACTTCATCTACAGGCCAGGCTATCAGAAGCATTCCAGTGGTGCCGGGAAGTGGGCAGACCAGGGTAAACATCGGTGACCTGAAAGCAGGATGGTACCTGGTAAGGTTTAACGATGGAAATGGAAGATCTGAAAGCATCAAGCTTCTTAAACAATAAGATATAATTGCCTTTAAAAAGCCCTGCATCAGCAGGGCTTTTCTTTTTTTTAGAGGCTATAGTTATTGATATTAATTAACTATATTCGTTACGTTTTGTGTTCTTTCAGTTTCCCAGGTGCATTGAACGTGGTAAATGTTCAGGAATCTGCCAGCTGTAAACACTTTTTTGTTTTTTAAATTTTTCTCAAATGAACATTTACGTAGGAAATCTTAGTTGGGGTCTGAAAGATGAGGACCTGGCCAACTTGTTTACACCATTTGGTGAAGTAGCATCTGCAAAGATTGTTATGGACAAATTCACTCAGCGCAGCAAAGGATTTGGCTTTGTTGAAATGCCAAACGACGACCAGGCTCAAACTGCAATTGCACAATTGAACGGCAGCGAAATCGAAGGCCGTAATCTTGTTGTAAATGAATCACGCCCTAAAGAAGGCGGTGAAGGCGGTTACAAAAAAAGAAGCTTTGGCGGCGGCGGAGGTGGCGGCTTTAAAAAAGGCGGCAACGGCGGCGGTGGATTCCGTGGTGGTAACGGCGGCGGCGGCGGTTATAACCGTGGCGGCGGCGGAGGTGGTTACAGAGATAACTATTAACCTACAATACCAACGTATTCACGAGTCCTGCAATTGCGGGACTTTTTTATTACGGGAATAAGGTTTGCATCATTCAAAATAAAATTTCATGTTTATTCCTATTGGCGATGATAACCGCGACAGGCACCAGACCCCTTACGTTAATTACCTTTTCATTATCATCAATATACTTGTATTTATTTTCCTGCAGGAAATGGGTAACAATATTCCATTTACCTATGCTTATTCAACCGTTCCAGCCGAAATCCTTTCAGGTAACGACATCATTACCCAACCTCAGATCATTCTCGATCCATACACACAACAGAGATTTGAATTACCGGGACTTCAACCCACCAACATTTCGGTTTATCTCACTTTAATTACTTCCATGTTCATGCACGGAGGCATTGCACATATTGCAGGAAACATTATGTACCTATGGATCTTTGGCGACAATATTGAAAATGATATGGGGCATTTAAAATATTTTTTCTTTTACCTTCTCTGCGGCGCCATAGCTTCCATGATTCATGTTTTATCAACCGATTTTTTTGGACATAACCTTTTAATCCCAAGCCTTGGCGCATCCGGTGCTATTTCCGCTGTATTGGGCGCTTACATTTTAATGCATCCTTCCAGGCGTGTTCATGTTTGGATGCTGTTTACTATTATTTCTGTTCCTGCATTTATTGCGGTTGGACTTTGGTTTGTTTTCCAGGTTGTAAATGGTTTGGGTGCCCTTGGTGGTGAAGAAGCCGGTGGTGTTGCTTATGCTGCGCACATAGGTGGATTTGTTGCTGGATTTATACTGGTAAAATTCTTTGCCAACAGGCCTTCAGACAAGGAAAGAAAAACGGCCTGGTAGCACTTCCAGTTCAAAATTTGTTGCGCTGAAATATTCTCCATCTGCATGCGCATGCAGCTCAAATGGAGAACTGATGTTTACAGATGCTGCCTGGCGGTACTTTACAAAAGGCAGTTCAAGATGAACCCCTTTTTCCATTACAGGCAGGTAACGTAATCTTTTAATGGGTGATATCTCCGCAATTATACTTACATCAAGCAAGCTGTCATCTATTACTGCCTTTGGAGCTACATGAAATCCACCACCATATCGTTTGGCATTGGCTACGCTTATCATAAAACAATCCTGTTCAATTGTTTCATTTTCAAGTTGAATAATACAGGGTTTCTCGTTATATGACATCACATTCTTCATGATGGCAACAAGATAAGAGGCTTTGCCGGCGATCTTTCTTTTTCCTATAAGATCTTTTACAATTGCTCCATCAAAACCAATTCCTATACCATTCAGGAAAAGCCTGCCATTGCAAATCCCGGCATCCACCTGGCTTGTTCTTTCTTCAAGAATTTTTTCCACCTGCTCTTCAACCGTACAATCGCCATAGATCATCCAGTGAAAATCATTTCCACTTCCAGCTTTAAATATCGAAACAGGAATTTTTAATTCCGGAAATTGATTAATAAAAAAGTTCAGCGTGCCATCTCCGCCTACAACCCATGCTTCCGAAAAATCATCCAGCCTGTCGGGCCAGCTGAAATCGAACACTTTGTGTTTAATATCCATCCCTTTCAGCAAAACTTCAATTTGCTCTGCAACCAGTTTAGGTCTTTCTCCCTGGGGTGCCGGATTTACTAAAACCGCAATATTTTTTCCAGATCGCATTACTTAATTATTGAGATCGCACCGTTATCAGCTGTGCACCATTATAGGAATGGATCTCGCCATTATACATGGCATCTGCACTTACAGGCCCCTGCCTGAAACTGCCGGTGGAAACTGCGCGTACTGCATAATAATATTTTTGTTCACTGGCATACGCATTTACAAAGAAATGAATTCTATCATCACGAATATCAAGCGCAACAGGTTCTGAATCATTTTTAATCCAATCCATCCCGGGTAATTCTTTGGTGCGAGGGTTCTCTATTTCAAAACCTGCTGGTAAAAGATCGGTAATAACTATATTCTCAATAGTTCCACGGTAAGCTTTTTCCAGGTTCAGTTCAACAATAACAAGATCATTTTGTTTGAAGTTATTGCTGCTGATCTTTCTGCCATTCCTGTCGAAGAATTGCCTGCGCACTTTAATAAAATTATCTTCTTCTACATATTCTCCTGTTGTACTGATGCCTTCGGCCACCCAGCTGTAATACAACCTTCCATTACCGTTAGTTCTGATCTCTACGGGACCATTGCCTAAAGTTTGAGCGTTCCCCTTATAATCTCCATCGAGTTTTATGGTTTTGCCTCCAGCCCTTACCTCGGCAGTAATGTTAGATGCTGCTGCCTGTTTTGCCAGTTTACCGAGCGATAAAAATGAAAACGCTCTTTCCTGGGTATTCAAATACCTTTCATTTTTTAAACGATCACTTATATGTTTTGCCATTACAGGAATTTGTTTGTTTCCCGGATCCACTTCAATCAATGCATTCAAGGCTATAGCTTCATCTCTTAAAGCACTGTAAAAGCTTCCGCCACTTTGCTGCACCGATTCTTCTCCGCTGAAACTTCCCGGAAGCATGGAAACAAATGAACGTTTATCGCCGGAGAGGGCAAATGCCGCAGACAATAAATACTTTCCATCCAGTGCAAGCAAATGCTGGTTCGATTTATAATAATTCATACTCGAAACCTGTGACCTTCCCGCTATAGCCAGTACATATAAACTATAAGCAACTTCCTTAGGTGCTATTTTTTTCTGCTGGTAACGATTGTAATAATATATGATGGTTTCTTTTGTTCGAAGTTTGTTAGCCAGGTAAGCCAGCATGGTTTCAGTTAAACTTTCATCCACATCAAAACCCGCTTTCTTCGCTTCAATTAAAAAGTGAGCAGCATATACGGTGGTCCACCAGTCCTCACTACCCATTCCATCCCATAAACTAACAGCTCCGTTATACAGTTGCCTCATCTTTATTCTCCTGATAGCTTCCATCACGTTGCTGTTAGCCACCTGCCTGCGGTTTTCACTTCCACCCAGTAAATTGGCAAAGGAAGAAAAATAAAGTTGTGGAAATGCCGATGATATGGTTTGCTCGGTACATCCATAAGGATACTGTAACAGGTATTTAAGGTGTGGACCTAATTCTCCTATAGGTGATTTGCTTATTAAAAGTTCATAACTGTAACTTCCAACAATAAAACTTTTCTGAGGAAGTTGTATGGTTTGATTAGTACCCCCAACAATAGAACCACTACCCGAAAGTTTTTGAAGTGTTGATGGTGGACGGACTGATATTTCTGTTTCTTCAGAAAATTTTTCGCCTAAGGCCTGAACATTCACCGTGATGTTAGCCACATTCACATTCCTGTCGGCCACGAGTTGAAATATGGCTCTTTCTTCTGAATTTGGATTTACCAGCATCGAATGGTTATTGTTTCCCACAACTTTCACCGGACCTTTTACAACCATATTTGCTTTTGCAGATGCCGGTTTATTTGTTGTATTGGTGATAGTTACCGGCAAAAGAACTGTATCACCAGGACTGATAAAGCGCGGCAAAGCAGAACTGATTACTATGGGATCTGCAACTGTTGTTGTGGCTTCGGCAGAACCAAAATTCTCATCTTTAAAGGCAACTGCCATCAACCTTATTTCTCCACTGAATTGAGGAATGTCGTATTCAAAATCTGCATTACCGTTTCCATCGGCTTTTTTCATTCCACTCCAGTAGCTCATTAACTTAAACCTTTTGGCAGGCATGGGATTTACCCGCTTGCTCATGCTAATATCACCATCACCACCCGTACTGCTCCTGTTTCTTAATTCGGGGAATAACAAAGGATAAATATCAAATGAATTTACCTGCAAAGCTTTCTTCTGGTAAAAAAATGCATAAGGGTCGGGCGTTTTATAGGAAGAAACCTGGAGAATTCCATTATCTACAGCAGCCAGCGTAACATAACTTCCGGGCATTGCTTTAACCCTTATTTTTTGTTTGGTTTTTGACCGCACATTTTTTTGTGCAGAGATCTGCACGGCTATTCTTCTTTTGTTTTCTTCAACTTTTAAATTCTTAAAACCATGTGCAACGGTCAATGGTATATCGGAAATATCGTGTGGCTTAATTAAAGTTGCTGTAACATAAACATTGGGAAGATGAACCTTATCAAGCTTAACTTCCATAGTAGCCGAACGGTTTTCAACATCAAGGTATTGATAAGAAATTACATGATCTGTTTCCAGGGTTACCAGCAATTTGCCACTGAAAGGCGTTTTAAACAAAAGCTTTGCCATTTCCCCCGACTGGTAACTTTGTTTGTCGGATTCAATGTCAATATTACCTTCTGTATTTACTTCAAAAGAGGAATTATCTCCACCCCATGAACCATAGCTGTAAAACCTTTTACTTACATAAGTATTGGTACCCGGCCGATAAATGCGTAACTCATAATCGCCGGGAGAACGAGGAATAAAACTATAACTGGTTGATGCTCCCACCGCCATGTCGCGCTGACTTATAACTTTCTCCTCCATTTGCGATTCATACCTGAAATACCTCCCTGCTTTTGCCAGTACGGTTTTATATTCTTTCTTGATTACTTTAATATGTGCAGTTGAGTTAACCTGATTGAAATTCCTGTTTAAGGAAATGAGTTGAAAGGCTACAGACCTGTTCAATGGATAGTAATAAGAATCGTCGGATTTAATTCCATGAAAAATTTCCTGGGAATATATTTCTGCAGTTGTATGTTTACTAACGGGCCTTCCTGTTTCATCGAACACTGTTGTATAAAACCCAACCTGAAGCAATCCTTTGTTCTTATACATAGCATCTGCTTCAAAGCTTACAGAGGCATTGCCATCTTCATCGGTTCTTCCTTCCTGAACATCCTTATCAAAAAAATCTGTCTGGTTGGCAAGGGTAAAATCATAATCAGGGAAATTCTTTGGCGTAAAAGCTTTTTGCCTTACCTGTATTTCTGTTTCATAATTCCTGTTTGCCGCAGGCGGACCAAAAAAATTCGTTGCGTTGATGCTAAGGTTTAAAGTTTGTCCGGGTGATACAGCCTCTTTATCCAGTTTTGCATCAATTCGAATTCGATCTGGCACAAATTCTTCCACCATAAAACTTTTTGAAGCCAGCAGCACATCATTTGATGTATACACTTCAAGAATATAACTACCCGTAATTGTGGAACCGGGAAGGACAATACTGCTTTCCATGGCGCCCTGTTCATTCAAGCTTTTTCTGAATGTTTTAAATTCTTTGCCATTAGGCATCAGTAATTTCAGTTTAACAGGAATTTCCCCGGGGTTCTTCCAATCTCCATCCCTTATTAAAACCGAAAAGTTCATGGTTTCTCCGGGCCGGTAAATATCTCTTTCAGCGTATATGTAAGTATCAAAATTGGCAGGATTGTTTTTCTTTCCGCCCACATCAAACCTTGAAGTATTTACCCTCGTGGAGTTGAAAGGCATATAGGTAAAATCATCGGCAGATTTTGCCACGATAATTGCAGGCTTAAAGCCTTTTAATTTTCTTTGAACCAATGCAACTTCAGCAACACCATTTGCATTTGTTGGCGCTGTTCCCAATAACTGGTTGTTAGCCCCGTACACGTTTATGGTTAGTCCCTGAATTGACTCAGTTGTTTTAATTGAATTGGCAAAAACAATGATCTTTTCTTCACCCTGCCTTGCTATCAACCCAATATCGGAATAAGAAATAAAGCGGCTGTCGCTCACCCAATAATCCTCGGCCGACCGGATCATAACATGGTAAACACCTTTTACATCGGGAAGCCTGTCTTCAAACTGCGAAATATTAAGCAGGCGACCATTACCTGCTTTTGGTAACGATCGCGTATCAATTTCTGTGGAGTAAATTACATCGCCCAATACTATATCAGAGTAGGCCTCTCCGTAATCATCGTCATCACCTGTTGAAGGATAATAACCATTTCTCTCAGCCATCAACAGGTTATTCTCATATATCTTTGATATAACCAGTTTTACCTTTTGGGTATTGGTAATGCGCACTTCCACATTTCCGGCACCTTTTTTTGATAGGTAAACAGCCTTGCTGTTGGCAAATCTTATATCAGACTCCAGTTGTCCAAATCCAAGACTGGTTGAATATTCTTCTTTTAAAACACCGCCAATCCTTCCCTGCAGTCCTTTTAAAACAGATAATTCATAAACTTTCTCCGCATCAAAATCACTGCTTCTTATAGTAATTCCATTATCGCGGAACTCCGTTGTATAATTAACTTTTGGATCGAACCTCAGGTAAGAAGAAATATTTTGACTGGTGAGCTGCTGGCTGGTATAAATATGCACCAGGCCCTGGGTGCCATCATGTTCGGCTTCAACGCTGTTGATGTTTAATACATAAGGAGAAGAAATGGCCAGTGTTGTTTTGATCTCCTCCTCTGAACTATTATTTCCGTTTTCGGGTTTAATTCCTTTATCAATTTTCAGGTTGGCCTGGTAGGATCGGTCTTCTGCTTTAAACGAAGGAAGTTTAATAATCAATTCATTTGTATAACCAACGTTCTGCAACTGAAAATCGGTTTGCTTTCCTTCCACTTCAAGAAAGATCTTATTTTTAACTTCATCTGCATTTACCGGATAATTAAAAACGAGGTTTACCTGGGGAATAGCAGTGCGTGAAGATTCATCCTGCAAAACCCATGAAACATGGGCATCGTTCAATACCAGCGGTGGCGTATGAAAATGAATATCTTTTCCTTCTTTAACAGAATTAAAACTACTGAACCGCAGCACCTCATCATTTATTTTCGCGGTATAGTTTGTAGCTGGCAATAAAGGTTCCGAGGGAGAAAATACCAATTCGGCTGGTCCATTCCATTTATACCTGCCGGGGATAGCAGGTTTAAAACTGATATAATCAGAAGAATCCCATGTATTTAACAAGGAATCAGGATACAGGCTGTTTGAAAATTTGAATACAAGGTTTCCCAATTGAGGCACTTCTCCACTGGCAGTTGTTGACTCCAGCTGAACGATGCTCCTGTTACATCCTGCATAAAAAATAACACAGGTAGTGAAGAACAGAAAAAACAGTTTTCTACTAAGCATAGATTTGGTGGCGGTTTGAGAAAGTAAAATAAGAAAAACAAATGAGCGTTAAAAACGCAGATAGAATTCCATTTTCAGTAAAGAAAGCAGAAATTAGATCTAAATATTGAGGAAGACTCCATGAGTCCATATTTACATAACTTATTTAAGAAAGTTACACATCTAAAATTACCCGCCTTTGTTAAAAGATTGGGAATTGCGGTTTTTTCTTCTTTATTCATCTTTCTTATTCTTCATTTCATTTTTCCATTACCCGATAAGATCGAATATTCTACCACCATTGAAAGTTCTGAAGGTGAGGTGCTGCATGCATTTCTTACAAAAGATGAAAAATGGCGAATGAAAACTGAACTTGATGAAATATCGCCACTTCTTCAAAAAACCATTATAACAAAAGAAGACAGGTATTTTTTTTCTCATCCCGGAATAAATCCATTTGCCATTGCAAGAGCAGGATTCATGAACCTGGTGAAAGGAAAAAGAACCTCAGGAGCTTCTACAATTACCATGCAGGTAGCCAGAGCCCTTGAACCCAGGAAAAGGAACCTCATTTCAAAAGCTATAGAAATATTTCGTGCCTTTCAACTGGAGATAAAATATAATAAAAAGGAAATCCTGCAATTATATCTAAACCTTGTTCCTTACGGCGGAAATATTGAAGGAGTAAAAGCGGCCTCACTTCTTTATTTTAAAAAAGATCCTAATCATCTTTCACTTGCCGAGATCACAGCCCTTTCCATCATTCCCAACCGTCCTTCTTCTTTAGTGATTGGTAAACGAAATGATGTCATTTTAAAAGAAAGAAACCGATGGTTGGAAAAATTTGCAGCCGATGGCGTATTTTCTCAAAAAGAAATTGAAGATGCTAAACATGAACCTCTGAATGCATACAGGTCGGCAGTGCCTAAATTAATTCCACATCTTTCCGTTAAACTGCGGCAAACCTCGGCAACCAATAATTTTAAAACCTTCATCAATCTGAACACCCAGATGAAGATTGAAAAATTGATTTCCGACTACAACAGGAATTTAAAATTAAAGGACATAAACAATGCAGCTGTAATAGTGATCGATAATAAAACCGGTAAAGTGATTGCTTATGCCGGTTCGGCATCATTCACCGATACAACCGATGGAGGACAGGTAAATGGTGCAGCGGCCATCAGGCAGCCGGGCAGCACTTTAAAACCATTACTCTACGGACTTTGCATTGATGAAGGATTGCTGACACCTAAAACTAAACTTAATGATGTTGCTATTAACTACAATGGTTATGCGCCGGAGAATTACGACCGCAAGTTCAATGGAATGGTTACTATGGAATATGCACTAGATCATTCCTTAAATATTCCATCTGTAAGAATGTTGCAGCAACTTGGAAAAGAGAAGATGGTGCAAAAACTTGTTGATGCCGATTTCAGGCAGGTAAGAAAAGACCAAAATAAATTAGGATTATCCATGGTGCTGGGAGGCTGCGGCGCTTCGCTTGAACAATTAACAGGATTGTTTGCTGCATTTGCAAACAATGGCGCGTATACTGCCCCCATTTATTTTGAAAATGATGTACAGCAAAAAAAAGTTGAGATATTATCTCCTGCATCCAGCTTTCTCATTACAGAAATTCTTTCAAAGGTTGACAGGCCCGATTTTCCACTGAACTGGATGGCAACAGAACGCATGCCCAAAATAGCATGGAAAACAGGAACTTCCTATGGAAGAAGAGATGCCTGGAGTATTGGCTACAATAAAAATTTTACTGTGGGTGTCTGGATTGGTAATTTTTCCGGTCGCGGAGTTGCAGCATTAAGTGGTGCCAATACCGCAACACCTCTTCTTTTCAGGATATTTAATACTATAGATTACGACAGCAATACAGAGTGGTTCAGTCCACCTTCATCTCTCGACCTCAGGAAGGTTTGTAGTGAGTCGGGGCTTCCTCCCGAACCATTATGCACCAATCATATTTCCGATCTGTTCATTCCTATGATAAGCAGTACCCAAACCTGCAGGCATTTGCAGGAAATACATGTTTCTGCCGACCAGTCCATCTCCTATTGTGTTACATGTATGCCTGCTGCGGGTTTTATAAAAAAATCTTTCAGGGTTATACCTGGTGAAATGCAGGAATATTTTATTTCAAACAATCTTCATTTCGATAGAATTCCTCCCCATAACCCTGCATGCGAAAAAATATTTTCCGGTAATGGGCCGCGTATTGTTTCGTTAAGCCACGGAACCGAATATTTCATTAATAAAAAAGATCCTGAACCTCTTGAACTAAGAGCGGTAACCACCACAGATGTATCAAAGATTTTCTGGTATATCAACAATCGTTTCTACAAACGGGCTTCAGCAGGGGAAAAAATATTTTTCATTCCACCTGAAGGCGATGTAAAGATATCCTGCACCGATGACAAAGGAAGAAACCGTGATATAAGGATAAGTGTTCGAAAAGTGAATCTTTAATTCACCTTACGCACCGAACCCGCCCCGGAAACGGTTTGAGTTACGGCGGCATTTCCCTTGTAATTTATATTACTTGCCCCGGATGCGTCTACAATAATACTCCGGTTAGCATAAAGATCAATATCACTGGCACCTGAAACATCAATGTCGGCATTTTCTGTAACAAGTTCAAAAGCCTTAATGGTACTTGCACCGCTGCCACTGATCATCAAATTATCTGATTTGCCCTTCAACACCATATGGCTACTGCCGGAAAGTTCAGCTTCTATGGCAGGAAAGTTCAGATCAAGTTCGATTATGCTGGCACCACTTGCACCCAGGTAAACAGATTCATTTCCTGAAAGCTGGTTTTCTCCAATGATCTCGCTAGCACCCGAAACTTCCAGGTCGCGGAAAGATGGTGCTGATACGTAAATATAAATATCATAGGTTGGGTCAAGGTTAAAGCCATCCTCAGCACCAATTTCTAAAACGCCCCCAACAGAATTGATCTCGAGATGAGGTATTAGGTTGGCATCGGTTTTCACCCTTATTTTATGCACACCTTCCTGTTTTACATAAACTACCAGAGCTCCCCTCACGTCTATGGAAGAAAATGCTTCCACAGAAATTTCCCGGTTTACAATATTTCCATCGCCCTTCACTGTTTCCCGGTTAATTAATTTACAGGAAGAAAAAAAGATCAATAGGCTGGCTAAAAGAATTATTCTCATATGCTTGTTTAAAACTATGACAGGAATTAAGAAGGCCGGGTTACAAATTGAACCATTTATTTTATATCTCCAAAAACACAAGGCTTCTTCTGTTCTGTTCTTCTGCCTGAGGTTTACTATTTTTACACCCCATGACAGAAAAGATACTCATCCTGGATTTTGGATCTCAATATACCCAGTTGATTGCCAGGGCCGTACGAGAAGCTAACGTATTTTGTGAAATTGTTCCCTTCAATAAAAAAATCAATTTCGGACCCGAATTAAAAGGCATTATACTTTCCGGCTCCCCTTTTTCGGTAAATGACGAAAATGCCCCGGAGGTTAATGTTGCCGGCCTGCTTGAAAAAACTCCCGTACTGGGCATTTGTTATGGCGCCCAGCTTTCTGCCAAACAATTTGGAGGAAGGGTTGAAAAAAGCAGTAAAAGGGAATATGGACGTGCTGTTCTTCATATTAAGGAAAGTGACAGGCTTTTTAACCAGCTTACACCCGCTTCACAGGTTTGGATGAGCCATGCCGATAGTATTTTAAAACTTCCCGAAAACTTCGAATTGCTTGCTACCACCGACAGCATTCCGGTTGCAGCTTATAAAAACAATGGTGTTTCGGCCAACCCTTTATATGGCTTACAGTTTCACCCTGAAGTTTATCATTCAATAGAAGGCAAAAAAATACTCCATAATTTTCTTGTAAATATTTGTGGCTGCCAGCAGAGCTGGACGCCGGCGCATTTTGTTAGCGATACAGTAGCTGCCCTGAAACAACAGATAGGTGATCGCAAAGTTGTAATGGCCATCAGTGGTGGTGTAGATTCAACTGTAGCTGCTACACTTATCAGTCGTGCCATTGGTGAAAATTTACACGGAATTTTTGTTGATAATGGTGTGCTTAGAAAAGATGAATTTGAAACCGTTTTAAAAACCTATAAGCAACTTAACCTGAATGTAAAAGGTATTGATGCCCGTGATAAATTTTATAAGAAACTCAAAGGAAAGTCCGATCCTGAAAAAAAACGTAAAGCAATTGGAAAGCAGTTCATAGAAATATTCCAGGAAGAAGCCAAAAAAATTAAAGGTGTTTCATTACTTGGACAAGGAACCATTTACCCCGATGTAATTGAAAGTGTTTCCGTTCATGGACCTTCGGTAACTATCAAATCGCACCATAATGTAGGCGGCCTGCCCAAAAAAATGCATCTTGGCCTGGTTGAACCTTTAAGATATCTTTTTAAAGATGAAGTACGAAAAGTTGGACTTGAATTAGGAATACCGGAAGATATGATCAGTCGCCACCCCTTTCCCGGTCCGGGCCTTGCCATCAGGATTTTAGGAGAAATAACGGAAGAAAAGGTGGCATTACTACAAAAAGCCGACGATATTTATGTTAAAGCCCTTAAGGATCATAACCTATATGCAACGGTTTGGCAGGCCGGTGCCATCTTACTGCCGGTAAAAAGCGTAGGCGTAATGGGTGATGAAAGGACCTATGAATTTACAATAGCTTTAAGAGCAGTAACAAGCGTGGATGGCATGACAGCCGACTGGGCCCATTTACCTTACGATTTCTTAGCAACGGTTTCTAACGAAATCATTAATTCGGTAAAAGGTATTAACAGGGTTGTATATGATATCAGCAGCAAGCCACCTGCCACCATTGAATGGGAATAAGGCTAAGCAAAAATCAAGCGCATGAAAAAAACTTTCTTAATTGCATTTTCATTTTTCTTTGGATTATTCCTTTCGGCCCAGGAAATAAAAAAACATAAGATCGTTGTATTAACACCCCTTTATCTCGATTCGGTTTTCGATGAATCAGGAAATTTCATGCACGAAAAAAATGCCTTCCCGCGGTTTGTAATTCCTGGGCTTGAGTATTACCAGGGAACTATGGCCGCCATTGACTCGCTTCAAAAAAGAAATGCACCACTTGAATTTTTTATTTATGATTCAAGAGGAACGCTTTCCATCGACTCTATTCTTAATAAGAAAGAGATAGAAAATGCTGAAATGATCATTGCACAAACAAACGGTCCGGAAACCAGAACCATTGCCGAAAAAGCACTTGCAATGAAAATACCGTTCATTTCTACCAGTTATCCCAATGATGCAGGTGTTTATTCCAACCCCTACTTTGTTATATTAAACTCCACGCTTCAAACCCATGTTGAGCAGATCTATTCCTTTGTTCAGAAACATCATGAAATGGATAATATTGTGGTTTTTCGCAAGCCTGGCGCACAGGAAGACCAGCTTAAAAACCAACTGAACGAATATGCCACATCCAACACCGGCAAAAAAATAAACCTGAAGTATGTAAATATTGCACGCAATTTTAAAACAGCTGACCTTACAAATCATCTCGACAGCAACAAAAGAAACGTGATCATTGCAGGAAGTCTTGATGAAAATTTTGCCATGAGCCTGCTAACACGACTTGCTACCATTAACAAAACTTATCCGATAAGAGTTATAGGAATGCCTAACTGGGAGCGTCTTAATTATTCCAAATTTCCGAATCTCGAGATCATATATTCAACACCTTTTTATTACAACGGCCCTTCTCCTCTCAAAGAACAACTGGATGAAGCTTATAATGAAAGTATCAGTTCAAGTCCGGGTGAAATGTATTTCAGGGGATATGAAACAACACTTAGGTTTGCTTTTCTTTTGCTCGATGCAAAAGAAGACCTGGCATCGAGTTTAGCAAGAAAGGGAAACACAATATTCACTCCCTTTGACATTCAGCCTGTGGTTCGTTACAGTTCATCTATGAACCTCGATTATTTCGAAAACCGGCACCTTTTCTTCATTAAAAACATTGGCGGCTCCAAGATCATACTCTCAGATTACTAGCAGGAACAGAATTTGCGTATCACTCTTTCTGGTAGTTTCATTAGCAGAGGGAATATTTCATGGCACTGATTGAGTTTTCAGATAAAGGACTGTATTGCAGTAAAGGAGGTTTTTACATAGACCCCTGGAAACCCGTAGATAAAGCTGTTATTACACAT
The DNA here is from genome assembly GCA_023429985.1 of Bacteroidota bacterium. GTDB lineage: Bacteria > Bacteroidota > Bacteroidia > Chitinophagales > Chitinophagaceae > Flavisolibacter. The sequence goes on from JAEZCV010000189.1 coordinate 15,074, forward strand.
GGCCATAGCGATCATGCAAGATGGGGCAGCAAATTTTACCTATGCCATCACCATACGAAACCTATTCTGCAACACCGGCTGGGGCCTAATCAATACCAGTCTATAGATTGGAACGAAACTATCTATATTAACGGAGTCAGGGTAAGCCTTTTTCCTGCAGGACATATCATTGGCTCCTCACAAATACGGGTAGAATATAACGGAGAGATCTGGGTGATAAGTGGTGATTATAAAATTGAAGACGATGGTATCAGTGGCAAATTTGAGCCGGTGAAATGTCATCACTTTATTACTGAATCTACTTTTGGACTTCCCATTTATAAATGGAAACCTCAAACAGAAATTTATAGCGGCATACAAAACTGGATCAGTAAGAATATGGATGAAGGAAAAACATCCGTATTAATTGCATATAGCTTAGGCAAAGCACAGAGATTACTCAACCCTATTGCCGCAGTAACAAAAAAGATCTTTGTACATGGTGCCGTTTACAATATGCACATGGCCCTTGTAAATGCCGGGTGGAATCTTCCAAAAGTAGAAAGAGTAATGCCCGATACACCAAAAGATGCATTTAAAGGAGCGGTGGTAATTGCACCATCGAGCGCTGAAGGTTCTTCATGGATCAGGAAGTTTACACCCTACGAAATTGGCATTTGCAGTGGATGGATGCAGGTTAGAGGAAATGCTAGAAGGAAAAATGCCGATGCAGGCTTTGTTTTAAGCGATCATGCCGACTGGGAAGGACTTTTAGGCGCGTGCAAAGCTACAGAGGCGGAATGTGTTTATGTAACACATGGATTTCAATCTGTTTTTTCACGATACCTGAATGAAACTGGAATTGAATCACGCGAAGTAAAAACAGAATACGGCGACCTTGCAGAAGAAGACATTCAACCTGTAAATGAATAAACCTGATGCAGCAATTTGCAGAACTTGTAGTGAAATTAGGCAGCAGCACTAAAACCAATGATAAACTCGATGCGCTGGCAGATTATTTCGCACAGGCGGAAAATAAAGACAAGGTTTGGGTGATTGCTTTGTTTACCGACAGGAAGCCAAAAAGACCCGTAAGTTCCACCCTGCTTTCTGAATGGGCAGTGGAGGCCGCAAAACTTGAATGGTGGTTGTTTGAAGAATGCTATCATGTGGTAGGAGATCTGGCCGAAACAATTTCATTATTACTTCCGGAAAAAAAGAATGAGACGCGTAAGCCGCAACCTATACATTATTATGTTGAAAAATTAATTGAAATTGAAAAGCAGCATGATTCTGTCAAGAAAGCATTCATTCTCCAATCCTGGAGTGAAATGAACCAGGCTGAAAAATTTGTATTTAATAAACTGTTTACCGGAGGTTTCAGAATTGGCGTTTCACAAAAACTGATTGTAAACGCGCTTGCCAAAACCATTGACATTTCGCCATCTGTAATAGCTCACAGATTAAGCGGTAGCTGGGATCCTTCAGGAATAAGTTTTGAAGAATTGCTTAGTGAACATCACGTAACAAAAGATATTTCAAAGCCATATCCGTTTTTTCTGGCCTATGCATTGGAAGAAGATCCTTCTATGCTGGGCAATCCAAATGAATGGCAGGCCGAGTGGAAATGGGATGGTATTCGTGGTGAGATTATTAAAAGAGAAAACGAATTATTTGTCTGGAGCCGCGGCGAAGAACTTATGACAGATAAATTTCCCGAATACCAACTGTTGAAGGACCTGCTTCCCGATGGCATTGCCCTCGATGGTGAAATCATTTGTTTACCTTCTGAGAAAAGTAATGCCCTTAAACCACTTCCATTTTCATTTTTGCAAACACGCATTGGAAGAAAGAATATCAGTAAGAAACAATTAAAAGAAGCACCTGTTGCTTTTATTTGTTATGACCTCCTGGAATTTAATGGTGAAGATTTCCGGGAAAGACCGCTTGAGGAAAGAAGATCAAAACTTAAAAATATTATTGAAGGCATAGATCATCATGCCATTCACATATCGCCGGAAATAAATTTTAATTCCTGGGAAGAGCTGAAACAACTTCGCAACTGCTCGCGCGAGATGCAGGCTGAGGGAATAATGCTGAAGAGAAAAAATTCGGTTTACCAGGCCGGTAGAAAAAGGGGTGACTGGTGGAAATGGAAGATCGATCCATTAACCATTGATGCGGTAATGATCTATGCACAAAAAGGAGCAGGTAAAAGAAGCAATTTATATACAGCTTATACATTTGCAGTAAGAGATGGCGAAAAACTGGTTGCCTTCACACGTGCATATTCCGGACTGACTGATAAGGAAATTGCCGAAGTGGATTATTTTGTAAAAAGAAATGCCATTGAAAAATTTGGACCTGTACGTACGGTAAAACCTGAACTTGTTTTTGAAATTGCCTTCGAAGGCATTGCTGCTTCCAACAGGCATAAATCGGGCGTTGCTTTACGTTTTCCCCGGATAAGCAGGTGGAGAAAAGACAAGCCCCCTTCTGAGATCAATACTCTGGAGGATTTGAAAAATTTGCTGAACACCTATGGTCAGAATAAGGGATAAAAGGGAAGGCGGCAAAAATGCCACCTTCGTTTAAACTTACTGTTAACTACTCGAACCCTTTGGTTTTCCCTTTTCACTTGATCTGGTATAAAATTATTCCTTAGCGCAAACCGGGTTATGGGGTAATTAACATCAATTCATGGTTTTTATCCCAGCCATCAAAACAATGCTACAGTCTTCTCACAAGCGAAATACAGGTGGCAGGCTGGCTGTATGGGATCTCCATACTTCCCAGCTCGATCTTTAATTTGCGGTTGCGTGATTCTTTCTTACACAAAAGGTTAACGGCACTTAATATCATGGTGGTACTTCCAAATGCAATATTCATCATGGAAAGATTTCTCCTGCTATCGGAATGCTGGGGCATGATAATCAGGCTTTCCTGTGGTTTTTTAGGGAACATGGTTATTCCCAGCACGGTTTGCCCGGCACCAGTAATTAATCCCGCAACTGCAAAAGCTTTTGACCCACTTCCTTTCAATAACTGAATGCCATTCACTGCATTTAATGCCAGGTTCACCCCTCCCAGCGAGGCAGATGAAATGCCATAGGCAGGGGAAATGGTTTGAGAATAATCGCCCGGCGCCGGACCGTATGCAGGCTGTATCATGGCACATTCCTCTTTGGTTAAACCACTGTTGGCGATCCATTCATCAACCAGTTCATCTTCCATATTTTCTATCAACTCGTATTTATATTTTGAATTGATCTCTTCAGCAACTTCTCTTCCTGCAGTCATCTCCACCAGGTAACCCACTGCGCAGATATTCCCATCTTTATCAATGAAACAGGGTATCCTTGTACCTGCATGATCATAATTTTTAGGAAACCTCGCGGCCATTCGGTACGCATGCAAAAGGTCGAGAGCAAGGCTTCTTTTTGCGCGCAGTTCAGGATTCATGCCAGAAACATCTTTTAACCTTAACTTTTGTTCGATATACTCAAGATGTGTTTGAATTCTTTGCATTTCTCCTGCCATGCCGGGAACCACACCATATTTATTTAAAAAACTTATATCACCCGTAACAAAATTTACTGGTTGGGGCAGGCCATTTGCATGTGAATTGCTGCAGGCCGTTAACAGCAAAATAAAGATTAGAATTTTCATATGCTTGTTTTTTGACCTGACAACGGAATATCCTGCACCGTTGCATCTGTTTTAAATCGCAGCAAAAATTTGTCCGGGCAAAAGATTTATTTTGATACTGAGAACTAAAAATGAAACTAAAATCAGGTAAAGGATATAAAATAATTAAGGACTGGCTGGCGCATAAAGGCCTGGCACCCTTTTCCTACCAGGAAGAAACCTGGCAGGCAATTCTCGAAAATAAAAGTGGCCTTGTAAATGCTCCCACGGGAACAGGTAAAACATTCTCGGTCTTTCTTGGTTCAGTAATCAATTTTATCAATAACCACCCGTCCAATTATAAAAGCAAAAAAAAGAACGGACTGCAGCTGATATGGATCACCCCATTGCGCGCACTTGCAAAAGATATAGGCCGCGCTATGGAAGAAGTGATTGTTGAACTTGATCTTCAGTGGAGAGTAGGAATTCGCAATGGCGATACTTCTACCGCTGAAAGACAAAAACAAAAAACAAACATGCCCGAGGTACTCATTATAACACCTGAAAGCATGCACTTACTTCTGGCACAAAAAGATTATCCTAAAATATTTTCAACGCTTCATTTAATTGCTGTTGACGAATGGCACGAAATGATTGGGAGCAAGAGAGGCGTGCAGGTTGAACTGGCCTTAAGCAGGATCATTGGATTGAGAAAGTTTCAGCAGGTTGCTCCGCCCCTGTTGCTTTGGGGCATAAGCGCCACCATTGGAAATCTGGACCAGGCAAAAGAAGTTTTGCTTGCCCCACTTTCACAATTATCGTTACCGGAAGGTATCATTATTAGGTCGGGGAAGCATAAACACATAGAGGTAGAATCCATTATTCCCGATGAAATAGAAAAATACCCCTGGGCAGGACACCTGGGTATTCAACTTGCACACAGAATATTACCAATTCTTGAAGAAAGCAGAACAACACTCATTTTCATCAATACAAGGGGAATGAGTGAAATGTGGTACCAGACTTTATTAAACATTGCTCCTGAACTTGCCGGACAAATAGCACTTCATCATGGAAGTATTGAAATGGAATTAAGAACCTGGGTCGAGGATGCCCTGCACCAGGGAAAATTAAAAGCTGTTGTTTGCACCGCAAGCTTGGACCTTGGTGTTGATTTTCGCCCGGTCGAAACCGTTATACAGGTAGGTTCACCCAAGGGTGTGGCGCGATTTCTTCAAAGAGCAGGACGAAGTGGCCATAGCCCCGATGCTGTAAGTAAAATATATTTTCTACCCACCCATTCCCTTGAACTGGTGGAAGCAGCTGCTCTTAAATCTGCCATTGATCAACAATTCATTGAAAGCCGGGAACCATTGCTTTTATGTTTTGATGTACTGGTTCAATACCTGGGAACACTTGCTATTTCCAATGGGTTTATTCCGGATGACATCTGGAAAGAAGTAATATCAACCCATTGTTTTAAAGATCTTGCAAAAGAAGAGTGGCAGGAAATATTATTCTTTATTACAACAGGAGGAAATTCATTGCAACAATATGATGAATTTAAAAAAGTAGAAGTTGAAGATGGATTATACCGCATACGCAACCGGAGAATCGTCATGCGTCACCGACTTCATATTGGAACAATTGTTAGTGATGCCATGTTGAAAGTAAAATTTCTATCCGGCGGATATATTGGAGTAATTGAAGAAGGATTTATTTCAAGGCTGGAGCCCGGCGACAGCTTTACACTGGCAGGCCGTCAGCTGGAATTGATCATGATCAAAGACATGACGGTAATTGTAAAGAAATCTTCCAAAAAAAAATCGCTCGTGCCCAGCTGGCTGGGAGGAAGGTTGCCTCTTTCGGAGAGCCTGGGAAAAGTGTTGCGCGATATGTTTGAAGATGCAGCCATTTTTAAAAATGAAAACATCACAACAAACGATCTTCCAGTTGAACTGAATGTACTGGCACCACTTTTCCAGTTACAGGCATATCTTTCTCATGTTCCCGGCGCTAATGAATTACTGGTTGAACAAATAGAAACCAAAGACGGGTTTCATTTATTTGTTTATCCTTTCGAGGGCAGGCTGGTACACGAAGCGGTTGCTGCTTTGCTGGCATATCGCATAAGCAGGATCACGCCAATCAGCTTTTCCATTGCCATGAATGATTATGGATTTGAATTACTGAGCGATCAACCCATTCCAGTGGACGACAGTAATGTGTATGAATTATTTTCACCTGCCAACCTTATAAATGATATTCAGAAAAGTGTGAATGCAACGGAGATGGCCAGGCGAAAATTCCGGGACATAGCCGTAATAGGTGGATTGATCTTCCAGGGCTACCCGGGCGAACATAAAAAAGCAAGACATCTTCAGGCTTCAGCAGGTTTGCTGTTTAACGTATTTATGGAATATGAACCAGGAAATGTATTAATCCGGCAGGCCTTCCAGGAAGTGTTCACCCAGCAGATGCAGGAGTTGAGGCTGAGAGAAATGCTGCAGCGCATTGAACGATCCAGGATCATACTCACGTTTCCTAATAAACTCACTCCATTCTGCTTTCCTATTAAGGTAGATAGTATGAGAGAACACCTGAGCTCGGAAAGCCTTGCCGACAGGGTAAGAAAAATGCAGCAACAGTTGGAAAAAAATTAATGCAAACTCAATTCACAGAAAAAAAATACCCGATTAGCCTAAATATTTCATTTCAAATCCAGGTTTTTTAAGTATAATTAAGCTGAAGGATGATTATGGCTTTGGATATTCCGCATATATTATTGATTGGCTCTATTCTTTTACTTGTAAGTGTTATAGCAGGTAAAACAACCAATAAACTGGGGGTTCCCACCCTCATTTTCTTCCTTATTGTTGGAATAATGGCAGGTTCCGAGGGTATTGGCCAGATACATTTCAACGATCCGGCAGTAGCACAGTTCATTGGCATTGTTGCATTGAATTATATTTTGTTTTCCGGGGGATTGGATACCAACTGGAAAAGCATTCAGCCTATTTTCTGGCGAGGCCTTTCGCTGTCTACCATTGGTGTATTTTTTACTGCACTTTCTTTGGGCGTTTTTGTTCATCTTATTCTCGATTTTACACTGGTTGAAGGCCTGCTGCTGGGTGCCATTGTATCTTCTACTGACGCTGCCGCTGTATTCTCGATCTTAAGAAGAAAAGGGGTTGCATTGAAAGGGCACCTAAGGCCTACGCTCGAATTTGAAAGCGGAAGCAATGATCCAATGGCTTATTTTTTAACGATTGCCCTGACCGGTATTGTTTCAAATGGTTCGGGCAGTCCTTCAGAACTTGTTCCGCAATTTTTTATCCAGTTTATTCTTGGTGGAGCCATGGGTTTTATGATGGGGCGTGTAAATGTTTTGGTGATCAACAAAATTAATCTTGAAGCAGAAGGATTATACCCGGTATTAACCATTGGCCTGGCCATCTTTACTTATGCTTTAACCGAGTATGTTGGAGGAAATGGATTCCTGGCTATTTATTTATGTGCCGTAATTATGGGAAACAGTAATATGGTACACAGAAGAAGTCTTATTAAGTTTTACGACGGGCAGGCATGGCTGATGCAGATCATCATGTTCTTAACCTTAGGCCTTCTTGTATTTCCTTCGCAGATCTTACCATTGGCAGGAGTGGGTTTATTAATATCTGCATTTCTAATGGTGGTAGCGCGGCCTATAGGCGTTTTTATTTCACTAATGCTTGTAAAACTTAACTTAAGAAGCAAGCTTTTTATTTCCTGGGTAGGACTAAGAGGCAGTGTACCCATTGTATTGGCCACTTATCCTTTTATTGCCGGCATTCCAAAAGCCGACCTCATATTCAACCTTGTATTTTTCATCTCGGCAACATCAGTAATGCTGCAGGGAACCACCTTATCTTTTGTTGCCAGACTACTTCATGTTGCTGTACCTGCAAATGCAAAAAGAAGGATTGGACTGGATTTTGAACTGACGGATAATATTAAAACAGAACTTACCGACATTTTACTTCCTGAAGGAAATGCGGTTGTTGGAAAAAGAATCGTTCAACTGAGTGTTCCTTCAACAGTAAATATTCTTGCCATAAAAAGGGGTGATATATATATTGCTCCCAACGGATCTACCAAGCTGCATGCAAATGATATATTAACGGTGCTTGCCGAAGACAAGCCTTCAATTGAACTGTTAAACCGTGCACTTCACATTTAAGCGCAAAGTGATTTCACTTAGCTTTGCGCCCCAATGCAGGCACCTCTTCTTCATAAAATTCATGAACAAAACCTCTGGCTTTCAGGCCACCGCGCTGTTTTTTGGGAAGATACTTCAACCCTTATAGTAAGTGATTGTCACTTTGGTAAAACCGGACATTTCAGAAAATCGGGTATTGCTGTCCCCCAACAAGTGTATAAAGAAGACCTGCAACGCTTGCTGCACTTGATTCTTTATTTTAAACCTAAACAACTGATTGTTGTAGGCGACCTTTTTCACAGTAAATCCAACCTGGAACTTAACTGGTTTACAAAATGGCGAAATGACCTTACTTCACTTTCCATTATACTTGTTAAGGGTAATCACGATATCCTTCAAAAAAGCTGGTATCAATCTGCCGGAATTGAGTTGGTGAAAGATTCTTTAAAAATTAACTCCTTTCGGTTTTCTCACGAATATTGTGAAGTTGAGGAAAATGAATATACATTTTGCGGACATTTGCACCCAGGGATAGTACTTAATGGGATGGGAAAACAAAGTCTTCGTTTTCCCTGCTTTTATTTTGCTGCGGCACATTGTATACTTCCTGCCTTCGGTCGCTTTACCGGACTGGCAAATATAAATCCACAACCCGGCGAAAAAGTTTATGCAGTGGTGAGCGACGACCTGATACCTCTCAGGTGATCATTTATTAATGACTAGGACTTTTTAAATAACTGGTTGTAATCGAGAAAATAAATAAACCTGAGCGTAAGTTCATTTCCATGTGATGCGCCTAACATTCTTTTAAGATTGCTGAAATAATTTGTATTGGTTGAGCCATTTACTTCGTAACTATTGCCCAGCCAGTTTTTCCATCCCACAATTATTCGGCTGCCCAGGCGAAAATCCCAGGTAAGAAAAGCGTCGAGATTGAACACATTGTAATTTTCATCTCTTCCTGCAATAAAACTCCGGGGAATGTAATGCCCCTCAGAATCAACATTAAAGAACTGGTTATAATTTACCTTGTTCCAGTAATGCCTTGCTCTCATGGAAAGGTTTAGCCGGGAAGTAAAATTATAAACACCCGATAACAATAATACTTTTTCAGTGAAATGCCTGAAACCAATTATGGGTTCATCGTTAGGCTCGCGTAAAAAAGCATAACCTATCTGGTTGTTCTCATACTGGGTAAAGAATTCAGTATTTAATGAAAATTTATCGGTGAACCTGTAGCGCAGTCCTAATTCATACCTGTAATAATGATTATCTTTAATTGCGCGGGGCGCATAGGCAAAATCCCAGCTTACAAAAGTTTTTTTGCGGCTGTCGGTACTTCCATTAATTCCAAAAGTAATCTCGCCCGGTTTTTTTAATTGTCTTGCAGGTGTTCTTAATTCAAAAAAATCATTTTGCCAGCCGGGGAAAGAACTTATACTAAGTGTGAGGTCCCAGAAATTTTTGAAATAATAAAATGCGGAGGCTGATAATTCTATTTCGGAATAACGGTAAGGCTTATACAAATATTTACTTGCTGCCTGCAGCGTATACCGGTACATGAAAAAATTGCCCGTAGGTGTTAACTGGTTATAACTTATTGATCCGGTATAATTCACCTGGTTGGCAACCTGCAAATAGCCCAGGTCATTTGGGTCGTAGCTGTGTGAAGTGATGTTATTTGAAATACTGTATTGCAATTTGCCACTTACTTTAGCCAGCTCCAGGGTGGTATTATAACCATCGTAAGGTTTTATATATAATGAACCATCTCTGGTTATAGTATCGTTTACAAGGTTGATATTACCGGTGTAGGGCGTATAACCGAAAATAGTGCTATAACGTGCAGTTCCCCTTGCCCTGTATTTACTGTCGTGGGTATATAATGCAAAATCGAAAGAAGTTACGTTAGCATCTCTTGCATGACCGCTGCGCATTACATTGGTATTTGTAAACGTTAACGACGATCGGCCTTTTAAGGCCTGGTCAACTACAATTATATTAAAATTGCTCAGTGGTTCCGTTTCAATACTTGTATCCTTTAATAAATTCCTGTTTGTTAATTCGGCATGCATAGGAGCAGTAACTGCATTAAAAACTCCAATACCGGTTTTATTCCTGTTGCGTCCCGAAAATTTTATTGCATTATATAATTGCGTAACTGATGGATTCTTTTTCAATTCGTACTGGGGATTATTATCCAGAAATCTTTCGGTTTCGAAATAACCGGATGGAATATCCCCCACTCTTCTTGAATAAAACAAACCCGATTTATTAAATAATTCGGTACCCTCGGTAAAAAACGGGCGATTTTCCTGGAACTGTATCTCGAAAGGCGAAAGATTATTGATAATATTATCAGAGATCACCTGTCCAAAATCCGGGATCAGTGTAGCATCCAGCGTAAAGCTTTCATTAATACCATATTTCAGATCCATTCCGCCATTGCGCAGCCATTCGGAACTGGTTCTGCTTCCTTTAGGATTAACACGAACACCCGTTGAAACATATGGTGAAAAAGATAATCTTAAAGGTGGTTCTATATTAGTTAGCCCGCTTAATTTACCAAACTGGTTCACAAAACCATTTATGTTAGGATCTACCGGATTCCAGTAAACCGATTCGTTATTGCGCCTTGTAAACCTGCAAAACTGTAGTCCCCAGGTTTGTAATGGATTATCGGCAAATCTTAAGGAGAGGTAAGGGATGCGCATTTCCACCACCCAGCCATCACTGGTTTGACGGGTACTGCTTTCCCACACAGCTTCCCAGGTACGGTCCCCAAAATCTCCAAAACCAATATTCGAATTCTGGTTAAGTTTTGCATCTGACTGAACATTATTGGCTGTAACCAGGAACATAAAGCCATTTTGAAGGTCGTTGTAGGTATCAAAGAAAACTGCAAAATAGTCTACGTCCTGTCTTTGCTCTCCATCGCGCGAGGTAAACTGCTTGCGGATATCGGCAGGATCATCATATAAATAGGCGCCTATATAAATTGCATTATTATCGTATAACACCCGAACTTCCGTTCTCGTATTGGCCTTATTTCCAAAAGTGGGAAAGTATTGTATGAAATCTTTAGCAACAGGAGCCTGTTCCCACGCAGCATCATCCAGGTTACCATCTATATGAAGGTCCAGGTTTGTTTTAAAAGCAGTCAGGTTTTTGGGCTGGCTAAATGAATTAATTACCAAACCACAGAGGGATATACCCAGCATAAGCAGTCTACGCATGCATGTCCATTGGTAACGGTAAATATAGGTGACAATCGGAAAATATTATCAGTGTAAAACCTTAATTCATTCTTTTCTTTATGGAGCTAACCTGTTGTTGAAGATTGTTTACCAGGCTGGCAAGTTGCCCCACATCCCACCGCTGCTGGGTATTGGCTTTTGAAATGATCATCTGCGCCTGCCAAATTTCTATAATATCTTCAGCATTAACAACGTAAGGCTGGTAGCTGGGATTATCACTCACCAGGGTATACTTATTTTTCTGCCTGTTATTCTTTACAACTCTTTTATATACAATGCCATCGGTTTTTGAAACCACGATGTAGGTCTGATTGGTTTTTATGTCGTCAAGCGAAGGAATCTTTTCACCAACAATAATAGACCCGCTGGGCGTAGGCATCATGGAATCGCCCACGATCTCAAGAGCCCGGAAATCGCCACTTCCCAGCATGGGCAAAGTAAACGTGTTCAGTTCATCCACAAATTCGGGATCGGCATAACCAGCCAGATATCCAGCAGCTGCCTTTACGGGTACAAAATGAATTTCAGAAGGGCCGGAAGTCATTTTCATGGCCCTTCTTTTAGCCATATAATTGGTGGAAGTATCGCTAACATCCTTTCTCAAAAGATCATCAAGAGTAAGCTTGAACATATCCGCCACAATCTCAAGTATTTCTATCCTCGGTTCAGCACGTTCTTCTTCATAGGCACCGAGTAAAGATCTTTTGATGCGCAGCTTTTGGGCAAACTCTTCCTGCGTCCAGCCGCGTAATTTTCTTAAATACTTGAGATTTTTATTAGCGATTGACATAAGGCTAATTAATTTAGCCGCAAAATACTAATTTTTTTAGAAGTAGCGCCATTCAAATGAATTAAATATAAAAGAAGAAAATTTATACTTATCCGCCTTCTTTCACGTTTACATGCAAATGGCGTTAAGGAGGTTTATAATCTGCAGATTGGATATTATCTTTCACTTTGAAATCAAAATGCGTTGAATGGAAAAGAAGAAGCCAGTTATTTTAGTTACAAATGATGACGGTATAACAGCACCGGGAATAAAAAATTTAATTGAAGCTGTAAAAGACCTTGGAAAAGTAGTGGTGGTGGCTCCGGATAAACCTCAGTCGGGAATGGGACATGCTATTACAATTGGAGTGCCTCTCAGGCTGCATAAAGTAAATTTATTTGGTGATATTGAAGCTTACCAGTGTACAGGTACGCCGGTTGATTGTGTTAAACTTGCGGTTGATAAAATTCTGCATTCTAAACCCGATATATGTATCAGCGGTATTAATCATGGCGCCAATCACAGCATTAATGTTATATATTCCGGTACCATGTCGGCAGCCGTGGAAGCTGCCATTGAAAGCATTCCTTCCATTGGATTTTCCCTCCTTGATTATAGCCTGGAAGCAGATTTTACGGCTGCGCGCAAATATGCCAAAATGATCGTGGAAGAATTATTAAGGTCAGCTCCCGACAAACACTGTGTATTAAATGTAAACATTCCTATTGCAACCGTAGATGAAATAAAAGGAGTAAAAATTTGCAGGCAGGCCTATGCAAAATATGAAGAAGACTTTATTGAAAGACATGATCCGCACAATCGCAAATACTATTGGTTAACAGGTGAGTTTGTTAACTTCGATGAAGGCACTGATACCGATGTGTGGGCGCTTGCCAATAATTATATTAGTATTGTTCCCGTGCAGTTCGATTTAACCCACTATAAACAAAAAGAACAACTTGAAAAAAACTGGAACATTCTTTCTTAAACGCGACAGCCTGCAACTGGGCCTGATTCTCGGACTTATTACTCCGCTGATTGTATTTGTAATCATTTACATGATGCGGTTTCCGGATTATAGTATAGAAGAATTCCTTCCCTTCTTCTTCAGCCAGAACCAGCTCATAACTTTTTTTGGAGTGTGGTGCCTGGTAGGAAATATTGCGCTGTTTACTTTTTATATAAATACAAGCCGCGACCATACTGCCAAAGGCATTTTTGCCGTTTCGCTGATCTACGGCATTGGTGTGCTTTTACTCAAGCTTTTCAATTAGTGTTGAAAAGAATTGCCAGATAAATGAAATATTACATAATTGCAGGAGAAGCATCGGGAGATTTGCATGGAAGTAATTTGATACGTGAGATCAAAAAGCTTGACGCTTCATCAACCATTCGCGCCTGGGGTGGCGATCTTATGCAAGGGCAGGGCGCTGAACTTGTAAAACATTACCGCGACCTTGCCTTTATGGGATTTATTGAAGTGGTAATGAACCTGAAATCCATCCTTAAAAACTTAAGTTTTTGCAAACAGGATATACTGCAATTTCAACCCGATGTGCTGGTATTGATCGATTACCCCGGCTTTAACCTGCGTATTGCAAAATGGGCCAGAAAAAAAGGTTTCAGGATCGTTTACTATATATCGCCCCAGGTATGGGCATGGAAAGAAAAAAGAGTGGAGTTAATTAAAAAGGTAGTTTATAAAATGCTTGTAATCTTACCTTTTGAAGAAGAGTTCTATCGTCGAAAAGATTTTAAAGTAGAATATGTAGGCCACCCGCTTGTACCGGTGGTAGACCATTTCCTCTCCGAAAAAAAATCAAACATACAATCATCAAAACCTGTTATTGCAATTTTACCCGGTAGCAGGAAACAGGAAATCACTAAAAAACTTCCACTCATGCTGGAAGCATCAAAGTATTTTCCCGGCTATGAATTTATTGTTGCTAAAACATCTTCACTACCTGAGGAATTTTATAATGAATTTCTGAATTCCTACCCGCAGGTCCGGTCAGTTAAAAACCAGACCTACGAGCTTCTTTCCATATCTAAGGCCGCCTTGGTAACATCGGGAACCGCCACGCTGGAAACTGCATTGTTTTGCGTACCGCAGGTTGTTTGCTATAAAGGATCTTTTATTTCTATCCAGATAGCAAAAATGCTTCTGAAGATCAAATACATTTCGCTGGTGAACCTTATCATGAATAAAGAAATTGTGAAGGAACTGGTTCAGGAAGAACTCACCGTTGAAAATATCAGGAAAGAACTATCATTGATACTTCCCGCTTCCCCAAATTATGAGCGTATGATCAGGGAATACGCCGAATTAAGAAAACTTCTTGAACAAAAAGGCAATGCTTCTTTAAAAGCGGCTGCAGCCATTGTGGAAATAGCCGCTGCCCGCTAAGGGTTTAATTTACCGGCTGGAATTCATCTTTAAATATTCCCTGTTTATCGATTTTTTCATTGCATTTGGTGTTTCTGTTTATTAAGTTTGTTTACTATTAACAAGCTAAAGGAAACTTTTGCTTTGAGTGATAGTCCAATAACCCTAAATCCCCGGAAATGAAAAACTACATTATTAACCTGCTACATTACCTGCATGTATTGCATCCTGCCACCGCCAGGCAGGGAGATACAGAGCGAAAAAAAAGAAAATCTGTTTCTATTGTTCCGGCTCAGCCTACTCCCGATTGTTTTAATGTAAGAGGGTCTTCAAGAAATAATAATAAGCAGCGAAACAGTCCAAGTCCTTGATATAATATTCAACTACTGCAACAAAATTTCATTACCCGGTTTTATACAAACCGGTTTTTTGTTCAATACCTCAAGTTCTTCTTAATTTTGGTATATGAGTGTGTTGAAACAACTGGCCGAGTACCTTTATCTTCGAAAAGCTGATCCGGCACGTCCTAAATCAACATGGATAAAATATATGCATGGCATTAACAGGTTAAGCCTGCTACTCTTTATCCTGGCACTTATCATTCTTGCAATAAAATTAATTTCCCGCAGTTCCTGATCAGGGAAAGAAATGATAGCCTTCGTCCTGAATTTTCTGAACGTTTTGTTCTATCACTTCTGTAGGGGTAAGCATATTATCGTAACGCAACCTCAGCGACATGGCATATCCGTCAATATCCGGAAATAAAGATGCGCGGTGCAAATTCATTTGTTGCAGTTCACGCATTGCCTGTTTTCGATTAACAACAGGTATTTCAATTTTTACAACTGATTTTTTCAGGTCATCTCCTAAAAATTCAAGTTGCTCCATGAAAGGATGCTGCGATGTTCCGGTACTCACAAAAATAGATTGCTGCAGGGAATAGCGCCTGTTCATTCGAAAAGGCTCTACGGGAAAAACCAGTTTGCGGTTATTCTCGTAAAATATTTTTTCATACAAACTTTCATTAATGAGGTTGTGCGTTTCTTCCAGGGCATCGCCAAAAGTATCTGAAAATATCTCCACTGCTTTTAACTTCAATTGCTGGATGTTTAGTGCCCATACCGCAACATTTTCACCATCTGAAGTACCGCATTGTTCAAAAGCAAAATAGGCAGCAATGAAAGGTGATTTAGTGAGGTCGAGCAGCCTTGTTGGTGCCCCGTGGTGTTGCATTAATGCCAGCCACTCTATCAGGTGTTCGGGCGTTTCATCTTTAGCAAGATAATTTCTTACGCCACGTTGAAACTCTGAAAGAAATTCAAACTCAATTCCTTTTCTGAATTGTATGAAATCGGTTCGCTCTATGGCATTATTCAATATCCAGGACGCACTTGCCTGTCCCCTGTAAGCCCAGTTTTGAGAAAAACGGGTGACATAATTCTTAAATTCCTGCCAGCTTTTGAGTTCTACGGTAGAATATCCCTCATTCATACTGCAAGAATATAAAAATTTAAGCCAGATTAGTGTTTTACAATTGTAATGTCCTGCTTTAGGATATCGGTAAGTTCCAAAAGCAAATCTTTCATTTGCTGCAGGTTCTGGTAGTTGGCATAATTCATTTGCGCATTTAACCACCTGATATAAATTGCTTCATTTTCTGAGGCTTCAAGTCCTGTTTCCTGTTTAAACTGTTTGGTGGTGAATGGATGGAATGGTTCGGTCATGGTTAGCTGGTTAATTATTACAAATTAAAAATTCACAGGAAGAAATGCAATATAAAAAGAGAAAATTTTAAATATTCTTTGTTAGATAGTGTTGTAAATCAAAATATTATACCTCAAAATCCGGGAAAATCCTGTTCAGTTTCCTTTAAACCCTATGGGGCTGGCATATTGTTTGTATTTTTTTTATAAAGAATGAACCCTTAGAAAACAATTCTATCTATGCGAAACCGGCAAGCGTACCCGCCGGTTTTCTTTTTTAACCAACAAGTTAAACAGGGTTCAAAGGATTTCCAAAAATGTCAATATATACCTCTACCTTCACCATGTTAATTTGAGCCGCGCAACGTAACCATTAATTATCCTGCAATTGCATCTTAGTTAGTCTCTTACTATTGCTTTCTCAGATCATTATTTACCTTAATTTCCAGATCATGAACATTTATGTATCTAATCTAAGCTTCAACGTACAAGATGAAGACTTAAAAGAATTTTTTACACCATTTGGAGAAGTATCTTCTGCAAAAGTTATCAGCGATAAGTTTACTGGTAAGTCGAGAGGTTTTGGTTTTGTAGAAATGCCAGACGACGAAGCCGCAAGAAAAGCAATTACAGAACTGGATAATGCCAGCGTAGAAAACAGGAACATTAAAGTTATGGAAGCAAAACCCAGGGAAGATAATAACTCCCGGGGCGGAGGTGGATTCCAGAAAAACAAATGGTAACCCTTATAAATTTATACGAACCACGTTGGAATTTCCACTGTGGTTTTTTTATGCCCGGGATGCATTTTAAAACAAAAAGCATCCTTGAAAGAAGCATGCGTGATAAAACAGGTAGTTTGTAAAATTAATTGCCCCGGTAGTTCTCTTCTATAGCAGTGGCAAGTTCACCTTCAAGGTTTTTGATCCATGCAGGCACCTGTTGCCATATGCCCCAGTTACCCTCATCGTCTGTGATCATTCTGAAACTTTGCGCATCTACATTAACAAGAAAAAGCACATCTTCTCCTTCACGCAGGTATTTAAAATTAAAATCCGTATTGCTTATGTTTTTTTTAAAGTCTTCCATTTTATGCAGGTTGTGTTTCCAAAATAGCATCTGACAGTTCCGTGGTAATGGTATATAGCCACGGAAGTGATCCCGGCGTTAAAGCCCAATTCCCGTATTTATCCTGGCGCATACTAAAGGAGATGGGTTTATTTGCCATATCTACGGTAGTGATAAAAAACTTTACGCCTATCATATTCTGCATCCTGGTAAACTGAAATGTTTTAGTTTCAGCACCCACCTGAATTTCCTTATTAAATTTTTCCATTGTTGTTTTTAATGAAGCGGAGCAAAGATCGAAACAGAATGAGAGAGAGAAGGTAACTAAAAATGCAAGGCTTCCGGTAAGCTGCAAATATAGACTTTTTAAATTTGCGCCCGCTAAAAGGTTTTCTAATTATAAAAGCCAGATTAAAGGAGAGGAAACTGAACTAAAAGTTCACATCCTTCGCCAGGACTGGTATTAAAAGAAATGCTTCCATTTAAACTATCGGTACGTGTAATCATGTTTGTGATACCAATGCCATATCGTTTCTCACTATGATCAAATCCTCTTCCATTATCTTTTACCCTGAGGATAAGTGAATGGTTTACCTGTTCAATTCCAACCTCAACATGCCCGGCATCAGCATGTTTCAGAATATTAGTAAAATGCTCCTGTAATATCCGGTATAATGCAAGGTGTAATTCCTGGCTTACTTCCAATTGATCTATACCACAAATATCCAGGTCAATTACCAGCTTATTCGTATTAGAAATGTTTTCAACAAGTTCCTTCACGGAATCTGAAAGCCTGATATTTCCCAAAGTAGGTGCCGACAATCTTTTTGAAAGGTTGCGAATTTCGTTAATGGAATTTTGCAAAAGCGAAAGCGATTTTTCATACAGTTCTTCCGAATTGCCAATTCCATCGCGACAAAGTTCTGTGTATAACTTAACCGTTGTAAGAACCTGGTTAACGTTATCGTGAAGTTCCTGTCCCACAAGCGCCCTTTCGTTTTCCTGGGCAGCAATAACGGCAGCTGTTGTATTATTTCTTTGTGCTTCCAGTTGCTGTTCCAGTATTTTTCTTTCTGTAATATCAGTTGCAATGGAAAAAAAGCATTGAAATTCTCCCTGCTTATCGAAAAGGGGCTGGCAGGAAACATCGGCCCAGTAAGTTTCACCCGACTTTTTATAGTTCAGTGTTTCAAACCTAAAAGGAATTCTTTTTTGAACACAATCACTTGCATAACTTATCAATACAGGATCGGTCTGAGGACCATCGAAAAGTTCATGCGTTGATTTACCAATTGCTTCTTCAAAGGAATAACCACTTAATTCAAGACATGCCTTATTCACCCAGATAATTTTCTGGTCACCATCACTAATGGCAACAGCATTTACGGTTTGTTCGGCAATAAGCGATAATTTATGGAGTTCTTTCTCTGCATTCTTTCTTTCGGTAATGTCGGTAAATATTAAAAAGTACTGATTAAATTTTCCTTCAAGATCGTAAAGAGGTTTACCATTACATTCCAGCCATATAACCTCCCTGAATTTATTATAGCACTCCATTTCTTCTTTCCATGCACGACCCTCAATAAAACATTCCCTGATTTGTTCATGCACCTTTGTATTAGTTTTATCGCTAACCAGCAATTCGTGAGGATTTTTTCCTTTCACTTCATCAAAACTAAACCCGGTAATTCTTGTATACGCTTCATTTATCCATGAAACCTTTCCATCCATATCCACTATACAAACGCCATTGGCTGTTCCTTTTACAATAAGTGATAATTTATGAACTTCTTCTTCCGTTCTTTTCTTTTCATGAGTATCCCTGAAGAAAACGGAAATACCATTCGGCGTTGTATAAGCGTTCAATTCTACCCACCTGTTTCTGAATGGTGAAAACACTTCCTTAAAGATGGGTCCTTTATGTTCCAACAGGTATTCATATAATTTAAAGAAGGGCGAATTTTCCAGGCCCGGAAAAACTTCCCAGATCATTTTATTGATCACCTGTTCGCGGCGAATTGTTGTTATTTTTTCAGCCTCTTTATTCCAGTATAAAATTTTACCGTCAAGCCTTATGGTAAGAAAGCCGGAATTCATTTGTTCCAGAACATCCACCATCATCCTGTTTTGTTCGCGGTATTTTTCTTCCAGGCGTTTTTTATCTTCCCCTGCCTTTACCCGCCTGCTGATATCACGAAACACTACCGACAGACCGGTATCGGAAGGGTAAGCATTTACTTCGTACCAGCTGTTCAGAGAAGAAAGAAATCCTTCAAAATGCACCGGAACCTTATCTTTTAATGCCCGGTGGTATTTTTCAAAAAAAACAGAGTCATTCATTTCAGGGAAACAATCCCATAAAATTCGGTTGAGGTATTCTTTACGACTTACGTTCAGAATCTTTTCAACCTGGGGATTAGCATAAGTAATTCTGAAATTCTGGTCAACTGCAAAAAAGCCATCACCAATCCTGTTCAGGATGTTAGTGATCTCCCAGCTGTGCTTTTCTATTTCAACTTCAAATTGTTTTGTAAGGGAAGCCAGGAGTTTTTTATCTGATTCATCTTTCAGAAAACAAAGGATATAGCCTTCCATTTCATTCCAGCTGCATGACCAGGAAGCCGGAAAGGTTTTTCCATCTTTTTTACGGCAAATATTTGAAAAACGGGTAACCTTCGATTCCCTGATGTGATTCATGAAGGTGCCGGTTTCGGCTTTTGATGCATCTGCAACTATATCCAGGTAAAATTTACCGGTAAGCTGATCGGCACTGGTTTCAAACAAGCGAAGGAATCCATCTGAAAGGTGAAGGAAATTTCCGTTAGCATCGAGGCAGCAAACCGGGTGCGGAGAAGTAGTAAATAACTGCTGAAGATGAGGGCAGATTTGAATATCACCCTTAACTGCAGCTTCCTGGTTCTTCATTTCCCAAATGTACTGATCAGGCAAGGATTTTCAAACTGAAAAAGGCATAAAGATGCCTTAATAAAAAAGGCTCTGACCTTGCCAGAACCTTTTTCTTCCTTCGCCGGCATTACCCGGACCAGGTTCAATGGGTATTTCTCAGCCAGTGGTTACTGGCACCCCCAATATTTTAATTGAAAAACCTGCCATTATCCATTTACGATTTCACCGCCGTTCGGGTGTAAGATCTGCCCTGTAATGTAGGAAGCTTCCTGGGAGGCCAGGAAAAGAAAGCAGGGCGCTACTTCTGCCGGTTCGCCAGCACGGCCCATTGGTACATCGGAACCAAATTCTGCCACTTTCTTTCCTTTAAAGCTGCCAACAATCAGGGGAGTCCAGATAGGACCTGGTGCCACGCCATTAACGCGAATGCCTTTGGAAATTAAATTATGAGCAAGGCTCCTTGTAAATGTCACGATCGCTCCTTTTGTTGCAGAATAATCAATAAGGGATGGGCTTCCCCGGTAGGCTGTAACAGAAGTGGTATTAATGATGCAGGATCCTTTTTTTAAATAAGGCAATGCTGCCCGGGTTATGCGGAACATGGAAAATATATTCGTTTCAAATGTGTCCAGCATTTGCCTGTCAGATATGTCTACCAGCGATTTTTTTTCCGTTTGTGTGGCTGCATTGTTTATAAGAATATCAATTTTTCCCAGTTTTTTGATGGTAGTATTTACGATCTTTTCGCAAAAACTGTTCTTACGAATATCGCCCGGCAACAATATGCACTCCCTGTCAAATTCTTCCTGCACCAAACGCTGAACTTTTACAGCATCTTTTTCTTCAGAAGGAAGGAAGGATATAGCTATATGGGCACCTTCAGAAGCAAACAACAGAGCCACGGCCTTACCGATACCGCTGTCGCCTCCCGTAATTAAGGCTACTTTTCCCGATAGTTTTTTAGTAGCCTTAGGTTTTAATGAAAGTGGCCTGGGATCCATTTTTTGCTCCAGGCCAGGCATTTTTTGCGACTGGGCTTTCCTGATTTTCCTTGATTCTTCTCCTTTCTGCATGGTTTTTAGGAAAGAAACTGAAATTATTATACCATAGAAGGAATGTATGGTTCTAAACCCTATTTTTGCAGCCGTTCTTTTTAGAAGAAATTTAAAAAGGGGAATTAGCTCAGCTGGCTAGAGCGCTTGCATGGCATGCAAGAGGTCACCGGTTCGACTCCGGTATTCTCCACGCTTTAAAGGTGCGCAGCAATGCCTTCCTTTTTTATGAGCCATTATTTTGATCTTTTTTTTATCTTCTACTCCTGTATAGCTTCCTTTAATTTCAACCATCGAAGAACTTTTATGAAATACTTGCAAAAACTTCTTGCATTAACAACCGTAATTCTAATATGCATTTCGGCAAAAAAGCAGGAAGAACATTCCTGGATCCGGATCAACCTTCTGGGCTATAAACCTTCGGGAATAAAACAGGCTGTATGGTGTTCGAAAAAGGATCTGATGCTCAAATCATTTCACCTGGTGGAGGCTGCATCCGGGCGGAAAGTTTTTACTGCCAGCGCCGGTAAAGCATTTGGCAAATACGGGCCTTTTGAACAAACCTTTCGTTTAGATTTTTCAAAATTTAAAAAGCCGGGAAAATATTACCTGCAGGCTGGAAATGCAAAATCACCCGAATTTATCATTGGTGATGAGGTTTACAAAGGAACAGCCGATTTTTGTCTTAGATACATGCGCCAGCAAAGAACCGGATTTAATCCATTTTTAAAAGACAGCTGTCATACTCAGGATGGGTATGTATTATATGGCGAAAAAGCAGGCATAAAGGACAGCACCTACATTGATGTTGTTGGCGGATGGCATGATGCTTCGGATTATTTGCAATATTCAACTACTTCTGCAAATGCCACCTATCATTTATTGGCAGCATATCGTGATTTTCCCAAAATT
>JAEZCV010000206.1 GCA_023429985.1 Bacteroidota bacterium
GTGAATAGTGAATGGTGAACCTGCCTGCCGGCAGGCAGGTGGTGAATGGGAGCTTCGTTCTCCATATCTTAGTTAAAAGGAACGAAAACCGGGAAGTGGTGCGATATTGAAAGGTAATGGTATGGAGCACTGCACTAATTTCTCTCATCTTTGATTTGAAATCTTCGGGGTAAATTGCAGATATGCTTAGTGTTTAATAGAAGTATAGTAATGAAACAGTGTTTAGCTATAAACTATTGAAATATGAAGAATGTACTGGTGCCAACAGATTTTTCAGATAATGCATTAAAAGCAACCATTTATGCCGCTGAAATGGCAAAACTATCTGGAGCAAAAATTCACTTTTTACATGCAGCACGCATGGGAAATGAAAAAATTTCCAATCCTGCTTCCATATTTGAAAGGTATAATAACCTGGTATTGGAAGAAAGCAATGGAAAACTGGTTGCTTTAAAGGAGCTTGTTGAGCATAATTATGGGGAACTGGAAATTGAAATGCATGTGGACCCTGATTCGGACATTGCAGAGGCCATCAATAATTACTCAAATAATAATCATGTTGATTTAGTGGTGATGGGAACCCAGGGAGCTTCAGGAATTAAATCGGTTATTATAGGAAGTGTTGCTGCATCGGTAATGGCTCAATCCAGAATTCCTGTTCTTTCCATTCCAGCCGACTTCATGCCAAGGCAACCCTCATCCTTTTTGTTTGCAACCAATCATTTTGAAGAAGATCTTACACTCCTTAATCCTTTAGCGCAGCTCATAAATTTATTTTCTGCACAACTCCAGGTTGCAGTGTTTTTGGATAAGGAAAGGTCAGATGCTGCCGATCATACATCTAACATGAAAAAGATGGAGTCCTACACAAGGTTTTTAAAGAAGCTGCTTCCCGCGACCCTTATCGATACAAAAGTAATTGAAGGTGATGATGTGGAGCATGCCCTGGAACTGTACAGCCTCAGGAATGATATTGATATCATTGCGCTCATTTCTTATCCAAAATCATTTATGGAAAAATTATTTCAAAAAAGTGTTACCCGGAAAATGGCCTTCCACTCCAAAATTCCGGTGTTTTCAATTCCCAAACTCAATTCAGAAAATAGTTAAGATAAAAATTTGCGGCAAATACACGCTTAGATGAAGATGATTAATTAAAAACTATGAACTGGTACAATTCGGAAATAGATGCTCTGTACAAAGAAATTGGATCTTCAGAAAAAGGTTTGGATGATGCCCAGGTGAGCCGGAAGATGGAAGAATTCGGCAAAAATGTTCTGGAAGAAAAAAAGAAAAAGCCTTTATGGCTTGTCTTTTTATTGCAATTCAAAGATTTTATGATCCTGGTACTGATAGCTGCAGCCATCATTGCAGGAATTGCAGGTGACATTACGGATACCATCATCATACTTGTGATAGTGGTCTTGAATGCCATCCTTGGTTTTGTGCAGGAGTACCGTGCAGAGAAAGCCATGGAAGCTTTAAAACAAATGGCTACACCCCGGGCCCTGGTCATCAGGAACGGGCAACAGGTGGCACTGGGTTCGGAAGACATTGTACCGGGTGATATTGTATTGCTTGAAGCCGGAAATGTAGTACCTGCTGATCTGCGTTTGATTGAAGCACATTCCTTAAGAATTGTTGAATCATCACTGACAGGTGAATCCGTTGCGGTTGATAAAAACCCTGAAGTGATCAGTGAAAAGGATCCTCCTCTTGGCGACCAGTTCAATATGGCTTTTAAAGGAACACTGATATCCAACGGAAGGGGTAAAGGACTCGTTGTTGGTACAGGTATGAAAACCGAACTGGGAAAGATCGCTCAAATGTTACAACAGCAAGAATCGCAAACGCCATTGCAAAAAAGAATGGGCGATTTTGGAAAAAAACTTTCCTATATCATCATTGTCATTTGTGTTGTGCTGTTTGGCGTAGGATTATTAAGAGGTGAAGATTCAGTAACCATGTTGTTGCTGGCCATTTCCCTGGCAGTGGCTGCCATTCCTGAAGCGCTTCCTGCCCTTATTACCATTGCTCTTTCAAGAGGAGCGGGCAGACTGGTAAAACAAAAAGTACTGATCAGGAAACTTCCTGCGGTAGAAACACTTGGGTCGGTAACCTATATATGCTCCGATAAAACCGGAACACTTACGCAGAATAAAATGAAGGTAGTGGAAACCATTCCTCATGAAACTTCCATTCAACTTGACGAAGACCTTTCATTGCTTGAACTTTCCATGATCCTTAATCACGATGTATCCCAGGACCAGGAGGGTAAATATACCGGCGACCCTACCGAAATTGCACTGGTGGATTATATGTTGTCGGAAAAAGGAGAGCAGGTAAATAACATTGAAAACAAATATCCACGTCGTAAGGAACTTCCATTTGATTCCGACAGGAAATTAATGACCACCATCCACGATTTTAATGGAAAATACCTCGTCATTTGCAAAGGAGCCGTGGAATCGGTAACGGATAAATTAAGAGAAGAAAAACATGTGGAGGAGATCATGGGAAACGCCGATACAATGGCGGCCAATGGAATCAGGGTGCTGGCATTTGCATATAAAACAATTGATCAACTTCCATCTCATCTCGACTATAATGAAATTGAAAATGAACTTTCATTTGCAGGACTGGCTGGAATGATCGATCCTCCCAGGGAAGAGATTTTTCAATCCATTGCTGAATGCAAACAGGCAGGCATTCACCCGGTAATGATCACGGGTGACCATAAAGAAACTGCTGCAGCCATAGCAAGGGAAATTGGCATCCTTAGCAAGGAAGACCTGGTGATAACAGGGGCCGAACTAAAGAAAATGAGCGAAGAAGAGTTTTCGGAAAAAGTGGAGCGCATAAAAGTTTATGCAAGGGTTTCGCCACAACAAAAGCTCGATATCGTTCAGGGATTGCAAAATAAAAATCACTTTGTTGCCATGACGGGAGATGGTGTAAATGACGCACCATCTCTAAAAACAGCCAACATTGGTGTTGCTATGGGTATTACGGGTACTGATGTTAGTAAGGAGGCATCGCACATGATTTTGCTGGATGATAATTTCTCCAGTATAGTGAACGCCGTTCGGGAAGGGCGACGTATTTATGATAACATACGCAAGTTCGTAAAATACATCATGACCTGTAATGGTGCTGAAATTTGGACCATCTTCCTTGCTCCCTTAATGGGATTACCCATCCCGCTATTGCCCATACATATTTTATGGATCAACTTAGTTACAGATGGTTTGCCTGGGCTTGCATTATCTTCCGAGCAGGCGGATAAAGACATCATGAAAAGACCTCCACGTAAAACCAATGAAAGCCTGTTTTCAGGAGGCGTAGGGGTTCATATAATCTGGGTTGGATTGCTAATGGCATTTTTAACCCTGGGCACGCAGGCTTACGCCATCTATGATAATAATGCACACTGGCAAACCATGGTATTTACTGTTCTTGCCTTTTCGCAGTTAGGGCATGTGTTGGCTATTAGAAGTGATTACGAATCTATTTACAGCCGGGGCATTTTTACCAACAAAGCACTTGCAGGCGCTGTTCTGTTAACTGTTCTGTTACAGCTAGGAACAATTTACCTTCCATTTGCCAATGAAATTTTCAGAACCCAGCCATTGACCATTGGTGAATTGTTGATATGCGTTGGCGTAGCTGCCGTAATTTTCCATGCAGTGGAGTTTGAAAAAATGTTCAGGAAGAGAAAGCTAACTAAAAAATTAAATTTAACTGATGAAAACAGCCATCTTCAGCACCCATAAATTTGAAAAGGATATTCTTGCTAAAGCTGCAGGCAACAGGCATGAACTGCTTTGGCTGGAAGCTCCATTGAATATGCAAACAGCCATTTTAGCAAACGGTTGCAGGGCTGTAAGCATTTTCGTAAATGATGATGCATCGGCACCCGTTCTTGAAAAATTAGCTGAAATGGGTGTAGGGTTTTTGGTACTACGATCAGCTGGTTTTAATCATGTTGATCTGAATAAAGCAAAGGAATTGAAAATGCGTGTTGCGCGTGTTCCTGAATATTCGCCTTATGCAGTAGCAGAACATACCGTTGCTCTCATGCTTGCATTGAACCGTAAATTAACCAGGGCAAACAGTCGCGTTAAAGATGGAAATTTTTCACTTGACGGACTTACAGGCTTTGATATGAATGGAAAAACTGCAGGTATCATTGGATTGGGAAAAATTGGAAAGGTAGTGGCTACTATTTTAAAAGGTTTTGGCTGCCGTATTCTTGCTTCGGATCCCCAGCCCGATATGGAATGGACCAAAAATGCCGGCGTTGAAATTATGGATATAGACAGCTTATGCAGTGAATCGGATATCATTACTTTACATGCTCCCCTGATGGATGCCACAAAATATATGATCAGCAGGGCTAGAATAGAAAAGATGAAAAAAGGAGTAATGCTGATCAATACCAGCAGGGGTGCTTTGATTCATACCAAAGATGTAATTGAAGGATTGAAGTTGAAACACATCGGTTACCTCGGCCTGGATGTATATGAAGAAGAGAAAGGTTTGTTTTTTGAAGACCATTCTGAAGAGATACTCCAGGATGATGTAATAGCCAGGTTAATGACCTTCCCCAATGTTTTAATTACCAGCCACCAGGCTTTTTTAACAAATACCGCGCTTGAAAATATTGCCGGAACCACGGTTGAAAACCTGGATCGCTTTGAAAAAGGCCTGGAAAACCCTTGTGAAGTAATTGCCTAACCACTCATAAATTTTAACCCAAACCAATCCTTTATTTGTTTAAATTGCCGAACTCGTTGGTGGTCAGGACTTTCATGGCCACATTAACTTAGGACTACTTCATGAAAAAATTACTGTTATTACTTGCCGTTTTTGGCATCAGGACCGGCATTTCCCAAAATGATTCTTCACTGGTAATGAAAGAGGTTCCGGAAACGGTTCAGCAACATTTGCCATCATTAGAACAATCCTCCAATATTTTAAATGGTATTGAGCATGTTCCCTATGCGGCCGGTATAGAGGGACAGCCCTATCTTTTTAATGAATTTTATAAAGGAATGGTTGTTTATGAAGGAATAACTTACAATAATGTTGATTTGAAATATGACCGCGTAAAGGATGAATTGATCCTCCGGCATCCGAACGGTTTGCAGGTAATTTTGTTTACTCCCCGTGTGCAGTTATTTAAACTACAGGATAGAAAATTTTTAAATGTTCCCCGTACACAGGTAAAACGCGACGTATTTGAAGGATTTTATGAATTGCTTTCCGAAGGGCGTGTCAATTTATTTGTAAAACGATCAACCGAACTTGAAGAGAAAATAACATCAGGAAGTATTCATAAGCAGTTTATCGGGAAAAACAGCTATATGGCTTCTGCAAACGGAAATTTTTATCGCATAAAAAATGATAATGCTTTGTTCGAGCTCATGCCCGGAATCAAAAACGATGCAAAGGATTTTTTAAAACAGCAGGGTGTGAGTTTTAAAGCAAACCCTGAACTGGCGCTAATATCCATAGCCGAATATTATAATCAATTAAGAAACTAACATGCTGCGTTCATTATCCTTATTTTTATTATTCTTCACCTGTTTCTCTGTTTCTGCTCAGGAAAAACAGCATTTGATAACTGGCAGTTTTCAGAATATGCCATTTGCAAGATTCGTGAACCAGGTTGAACCGGGGTCACCCTATTATTTTTATTTTGACCCTGCACAAGTGGATTCTATAATCGTAAACCTTGAAGTAAAAGACCTGCCCCTGGATTCTGTTCTTGCAAAGATTTTCGATGGAACTGAATTCCAGTTTGCTATAGACAGGCAGTACAGGGTGTTTGTCACAAGAAAGTTTGGTATGGTTACCACCGTGGCTGAAGGTTGGCAACAGGATACCGTTAAAAATTTCCTTGTTATTGAAAAGGAAGAATCCAAAGAAGTGGTTCCAACACCGGAAAACCGCTTATATGAAATTGGTATTAAAACAAATACGATCAGGGCAGGTAATACAAACCTTTCAGGGTATATAAGGAACGAAAAAAATGGTGAGCCTGTAAGTAATGCCACAATTTACCTTGAAGGTGGCTCCTCCAGTATTGCCACCGATCAGTATGGATATTACAGTATTACCCTTCCTGCAGGAAGACATACACTCAATATTTTTGCGCCAGGTTTGAAAGATGCCAGGTTTAATATTGTAATGTATTCCGATGGCAAACTTGATCTTTCAATGAAAGACCAGGTGAATACACTGAAGGAGGTAATTGTATCTACCCAAAAAGTTTCTAACATCAAGCGCGTGCAGATGGGAGTGGAGCGTTTGAACATAGACGTTATTAAAAGAGTGCCCACAGTATTTGGCGAGGCCGACGTATTGCGCGTGGTTACTACGCTGCCCGGTGTAAAAACTGTTGGAGAAGCCAGTTCCGGATTTAATGTCAGGGGTGGATCAGCAGATCAGAACCTTGTTTTATTGAACGATGCAACAATTTATAATCCATCGCACTTTTTTGGAATGTTCTCGGCTTTTAACCCCGAGATCATAAAAGATATTGAACTGTATAAAAGCAGTATTCCGGCTGAATTTGGCGGAAGACTTTCTTCGGTTCTGGATATATCAACAAGAGAAGGCAACAAAAAAACAATTTCCGGTTCGGCAGGTATTGGACTGGTTACAAGCAGGCTGAATATAGAGGGTCCGATTGTAAAAGATAAAACTTCATTTATCCTGGGTGGCAGAACAACCTATGCAAACTGGTTAATGGACCTTTTGCCGGAACCTTACGACCAGGCCCGCGCTTCTTTTAATGATGGTAACCTGGTATTGAATCATAAGATCAACCAGAACAACGACCTTTTTCTTACCGGTTATTTTAGTAACGACCAGTTTAACCTAGCCAGCGATACTACCTATGGATATAAAAACAGGAATGGTTCGCTGAAATGGAAACATAATTTCAATCCAAAATTCATTAGTTATTTCACCGCAGGCTTTGATGAATATAAATACAGTGTTTTCAGTGAGGCAAATAAATTAACTTCTTACGATCTTAATTTCGATATCCGCCAGTTGAATTTTAAATCGGAGTTTACTTATTTATACAATGCGCAACACAGTTTTGATTTTGGTGTGAGCTCAATATTATACAGGTTGAGGCCCGGATCTTTTACGCCTAGGGGAAAGGAGTCTATTGTGGAAACCGATATTGTAGCCCCTGAGCAGGCACTTGAATCTGCCGTTTATTTTGGCGACAGGTTTAATGTGAGTCCCGATCTTTCCATTAACGCCGGCATCCGGTATTCTGTTTTTAATTACCTGGGGGCAAGAAGTGTAAATTATTATGCGCCCGGTGTTCCGCGTGATGAAGATAACCTGGTAGAAACAAAACAGTTTGAAAAAGGAAGTATCATCAATACATATCATGGTCCGGAATTCAGGCTTTCTGCACGGTATGCTATTAACGAATCTACTTCTATCAAAGCTGGTTATAATTCTCTCAGGCAGTATATCCATATGCTGTCGAACACCATGGCCATTGCCCCAACAGACATCTGGAAATTAAGCGATCCTAATATCAGGCCTCAGAAGGGAAGCCAGGTTTCCTTAGGTCTGTATAAAAATCTTAAGTCGAATACAATAGAAACTTCCCTTGAAGTGTATTATAAAAAGATTCAGGATTACCTGGACTACAAGCCAGGTGCTACGCTTGTTTTAAATCATGCCGTGGAAACAGAAGTGATCAATACGAAAGGAAAGGCCTACGGTGTTGAATTAATGATAAAAAAACCCGGGGGCAAGTTAAATGGTTGGATCAGTTATAC
>JAEZCV010000052.1 GCA_023429985.1 Bacteroidota bacterium
GAATACAGCCGCCCAAATTGGTGGTGCTGAAAAATTCATACAGGTGCGTCACATCAGGCATTGCTTCAAAGCCGATCCCGAATATGGCGAAGGAGTAGCCGCGGCTCTTGGATTAACAATGGATGAAGTGAACAGTTTTGATATGACCCCCTACGATAAATGGGCACCTCGGCCAACACATAAATAATGATTAGTGCTGCAATTCTTTTTCTTTTATTTTCTCCAGGGGCCGGATGATCATTCTTAAGGTCTGGTCCTTGGTAAAATAGGCGGCTGTCCAGTTGTACATGGTTTTGATCCTGTTCCTGTAGTTAATTAATGAGAAAAGGTGAACGAATAACCACATTGCCCAGGCTAGCCAGCCTGTGAATTTCATATTGGGTTTTGGAATTTCAGCAACAGCTTTGTTTCGCCCGATAATGGCCATAGATCCTTTATCATAATAAGAGAAAGGTTGTAAAGGCTTCCCTTTCTCCATCGAAATAAAATTTTTTGCGAGATTTTTTCCCTGCTGAATGGCTACCTGGGCCAATTGAGGGTGGCCTTCGGGAAAATCCTTATCGGTAGTTTGAATACAGGTATCTCCAATGGCATATATATTTTTCATGCCCTGCACTTTGTTATGTTCATCAACTATCAACCTTCTTCCGCGGCCGTAAGAATCTTTGGGCAAACCATCAAATACCATGGAAGTTACCCCGGCCGTCCAGAACAATAATTTCGTTTCAATAGTTTCACCATCTGCAAAGATCACCGTATCATTTACATAATCCTTAACCTGTTTGTTCAGCTTTACCTCCACTCCCATTTTTATCAATGCTTCCAGGGTATATTTTTGAGATTTTTCGCTCATGGGGGTAAGTAAAACAGGAGCACCATCAACAAGGTAGATCTTTACCCTCCTGCTTTCAAATTCGGGATAATCCTTTTCAAGTATATCCTTTCTCATTTCTGCCAGCATACCTGCTACTTCCACACCTGTAGGTCCGCCCCCTGCAATAACTATGGTACTCAGCTTTCTTTTTTCATCCGCATCTGTAGTTATGGTTGCCTGCTCTGTCTTTAACAAAAGCGTATTGCGCATTTCAATGGCGTCGTCAACGGTTTTCATAGGAAGCGATTGCTTCTCTATATTTTCCATTCCGAAAAAATTGCTCTGCGTGCCGGTTGCAATTACAAGATAATCGTAAGATACCTCACCATTTGAAAGGACAACTTTGTTTTCGTCCGGAAGAATTTTTTGCAACTCCCCCATTCTAAACCGAATATTCTTTTTATTATGAAAAAGTTTTCGGAAAGGATAACTGATGTTGGAAACTTCAAGGAATCCTGTTGCAACCTGGTATAACAATGGAGGAAAAAAATTATAATTGTTTTTATCAACAAGTAATACTTCCAAGCCAGGTTTGTTGCTTAACTGCCTTGCGAGGTTTATTCCGGCAAATCCTCCTCCTATTACTACAATTCTTTTATTCATAATTCCTGCTCATTTTTAATAAACAAATTCAAAACCAAATATTCAACTACCGGGCACTTCAGTTAGCCATATCTTTCTAAAGTTATCTAATCATCTTAAAAAACTATACCTTATCGTACTAATAGTTTGGATAAACAAAAACGGATGCAGCTGCATCCGTTTTCTAAATCTAACCTCATACAAATGAAACAAACCAAAACATCCGGTTAGTTTTTATTGTTCAACCGGAATTCTTTTTCCATATCAAGGGCTTTAGGGAACAGTATGTTATTTTCAAGATGAATATGAATATGAAGATCGGTTTCAAACTCCTCAAGCATCCTGTAAAATACACGGTAGGTGCCGCAGGCATCACCAGGTAAAGTGTAGCCATCGGAAAGTCTTCTTATCTCTTCCATATGCTGGCCTACCATTTCGTGTTCCATTTCCATCATATTAATAGGATTTTGAACGGTTCCAAACCCTGGCTTATCCAGGCTGTTGCCATTCCTGCTTGCAGATAACTCTTTTATATAAGGAAATAATACCTGCTCTTCTTTGGCCATATGTGAAGTCATTTCTTCTGCAACTTCTTCAACCAGTTTATAAATGGTTATAAGTTCGGGATGCCGGCGACCGTGCACCTGGGCAAGTTTAGCTGAATAGGCACGCAGGTCGGGTAAAACTTTTCTTACATAGCCATGATGCATATTGGTAATATAATCACCCAGGAAACCTAACTCCCAGTCGCCGTAAGGCATAGGCCTTGTATTAATACTACCTTCAGCCTGTTTTAATTCTTCTGCTATGATTTCAGGATCAAGGCCTTTTTCGGCACATGCATCTCCCAGGCTTTTCTTTCCACCACAACAAAAATCAAGTCCATACTTTTTGAACACTGAAGCCTTACGAAAATCTTTTGCCACCATTTCGCCAATGGTTGGTTCGGATGCGCCCTGCGCGTTTGCATTAATTTTATTATCTGATATTGCTTGCATTGTAAATTAATTGATTGAGATCCGAAGGTAATTTTTACAGGAGTTGAGAGGTAAGAAATAATGCTATATTTTAGTTGAATTGATGAGGATCATATTATTTTGAAGGAACAACTGATTAAACTCAGGAAAAAAAAATTGAAGGACATTGTTTTTCTTAAAATATTTTTTATGGCTGCTTCAATTTTAAAGTATTAAAAGATCCGATGATGAATTTATCTTTCAAATAACGGTTTTCAAATATGGAAAGCAGTGTTTTTACATTAATAGATATTATAGGAACAGCTGCCTTTGCCATTTCCGGTGTATTTGCGGCAATGGAAAAGAAACTGGATATTTTTGGCATCTTCATCATTGCATTTATTACGGCCATTGGTGGCGGCACCATTCGGGATGTGATCATTGGAGATTTCCCTGTTTCCTGGATGCGAACCAGTAATTACAGCATAGTGATCTTCTGCAGCGCGGCCATTGCAATTCTTTTTTATAATCTTATTAAAAACTATACGCGCATACTCCTGGTATTTGATTCCATTGGTTTGGGTTTTTTTACCGTGCTGGGAATTCAAAAAGGAATTGCTTTTGATTTTTCTCCGGGACTTTGCATTGCTCTCGGTACCATTACAGCATGTTTCGGCGGTTTAATAAGAGATATCACTTTGAACCAGATTCCCCACATCCTGCATAAAGAAATTTATGCCACCGCATGTATTGCCGGCGGATTATTGTACTTCATTCTCATTAAAACAAATTTTTCAACAACTACTATAGATTCCATTTGTATTGCCCTGATAGTGCTGGTGCGATTGGTAGCAGTAAAGTACAATTTTAGTCTGCCCCGTATTAACAGGGATAATAACAATCTTATTTAATCCAGTTTAAGCTGTATCCAAAAACCTTTGAATTATAAAAACCTTTGAACCGGGGCCATTTGGTCGACAAAAAATCTGTTCTCGGCTAACTTTGCCACCCCCGGGCTGCCTGATAGTTTTTTCCGGTTCTCCTATCAGTTTTCTCCTCTATTTTTGATTGATTAACAAGCCACGATCAAACCAAAATTAATACTGCCAGCATGAACCAGCGTAAGAGCGGACTGCTCTCATTCTTTCTATTTACCATAGTTGCCTTTCTTCATTTTTTAGATTTAAATGGCTTTGCCAGTATTCCTCCAGCCATCCTGGTTACATCACGATGGGTTTTTATTGTGGCGCTTACACTATACGCTGTATTTAAAAGATCGCTCACCACCTGGATAATGGTAAGTATGGTGATTGGTATAGAAATAGGACTCGACTTTCCTGCCTTTTCTCAAAACCTGAAAGTACTTAGCCAGGTGTTCCTGAAAATGATCAAAACCATAATTGCACCCTTACTTTTCTCAACGCTGGTAGTAGGCATTGCCAGCCATTCTAACCTGAAACAGGTAGGCAGAATGGGCTGGAAATCCATCCTGTATTTTGAAGCGGTTACCACTATTGCATTGGTCATTGGCCTGGTTGCAATTAATATATCAAAAGCCGGTGAGGGCATAAGCGTGCCGGCAGAATTATTAAAAGATCTGCCACAATCTTCTGAAAGGGCCCTGCAACAAAAGATCATAACTGTAATTGACAGTGCCGGCATTAATGTTCCCGATGGACTTCTCAACAGGTTGCCTGATGCACCTGGTAAAACATGGCAGGATCATATACTGGATATATTCCCCGAAAACATCATTAAATCAATTCATGAAGGAAGCGTTTTGCCCATTGTAGTATTCAGCATTCTGTTTGCCATTTCACTTGCCATGTTATCCGAAAAAAAGAAAAGACCCATGCTTGATTTTGCAACCAGCCTTTCAGAGGTCATGTTCAAGTTCACGAACATCATCATGTATTTTGCTCCATTTGGCGTGGGTGCTGCCATTGCAGTTACAGTGGGACATTTGGGCATAGACATCCTGGTAAACCTGCTCAAACTTCTTATTACACTTTATATTGCCCTGATCGCATTTATTCTATTGGTTTTATTGCCGGTGGCCCTCTACATTAAAATCCCCATCAAACAATTCATTCGGGCAATTTCCGAACCTGTATCTATAGCATTTGCTACTACCAGTTCAGATTCCGCATTACCCAAGGCAATTGATAATATGGAAAAATTTGGCGTGCCCCGCAAGATCGTTTCATTTGTTATACCTACCGGTTATACATTTAATCTTGATGGTACTACCCTTTACCTTTCACTCGCCTCCATTTTTGTGGCGCAGGCTGCCGGAATAAATTTATCAATTGGCGAACAGTTTATCATTGCACTCACGTTAATGCTCACCAGTAAAGGTGTAGCTGCAGTACCCCGCGCATCGCTTGTGATATTAACGGCAACAGCTGCCTCATTTGGTTTACCTGCCTGGCCCATTATGGCAATTTTAGGAATAGATGAACTAATGGATATGGCCCGAACATCGGTAAATGTGGTAGGCAATACCCTGGCCAGTTGTGTGATTGCACGCTGGGAAAAAGAATTCGATGATGAAAAAGCCCTGGCCTTTGAACCCGACTAAAAGGCAAATTTGATCGACGAAAATTTTGTTTTGATAACTTTTATGATTCAGGTCATGTTGCATTTTAATTTCACTAAGTATTACCCTGTATTAGTTTTTAATTTCCTCAGTATAATGCACATTTACCAATTTTCTGAACCATTTTGCAGTTATGAAAACGAAAGAGCCGGATGTATTACCCGCTACCGGCATTCCCTATATTCTCAATCCGGATAAATTATTGCAATCAATTGTTGATGCCATTTTTATAATTGATGAATCAGGGATCTTTCGATATGTTAGCCCCGCCTGTAAAAATCTATTTGGCTACCGTCCGGAAGAAATGACAGGGTTTTCATTTACCCGTTTCATACATCCCGACGATATACCCATTACCATAGAGATCGCAAGCCGTAAAACACCAGGCAGCAAAACTTCAAATTTCGAGAACAGGTATTTCAGAAAAGACGGCTCCATCATATCACTCACCTGGTCGGGTCACTGGGATCTTGAAGATAAAATGTTATACTGCGTGGCCAGGGATGCATCTGAAAAAAATAATATCCGTCACAGGCTACTGGAAGCCCAAAAAATGGCCCGTGTAGCCAATTATGAATTTGACCTAGCCAAACAACGATATACCTATACTTCCGATACGCTTTTCGAAATACTCGGGCTTGACAGGAAAAAATATCCCGTCTTCACTACCGAAATTTTCGACCAGCTGATTCATCCCGACGATAAGGAAAGAGTATGGGCCAATATCAACAATCCGAAAGAAACGGCAATCAGTACAATAGAATACAGGATCATTAAACCCGATGGCAATGTAGTTTACCTTAATCGCTTAAGGGAAGTTGTGAGAGACCCGAAAGGCAATCCTGTAAAATTTATTGGCACGCTTCAGGACATTACCGACCGCAAGATCAGTGAGATGGCAGTAAAGCAAAGTGAGAACAGGTTGCGGTCGCTTGTGCAGAATGGAAATGATATAATCGGCATTATCTCACCCGATGGGATCTATAGTTTTGTTGCTGAAAATATAAAAGAACATTTAGGATATGAAGCCAGGGAGCTTTTAGGAAAAAATGCTTTTGATTTTATACACCCGGATGATGTTGAAAATATCGTTCAATTACTTTCGCAAGTAAACACAAAAAATTCAATTACAGCTGGTCCCTTCAGGTTCAGAAACCACAGTGGTGAATGGATATGGATTGAAACAAATGTTTCCAATCATATAGATAACCCGGCCATTGGAGGTTTTGTTGTGAATTCAAGAAATATAACTGAAAAGAAAATCAAGGATGATGCTTTGCAGAAAAGCGAAAAACGTTTTAAGGCCCTGGTAGAAAATGGATCGGACCTGATTGTTATCATTGATGCAAATGCCAACTTCAGTTATGTGAGCGACAACGTAAGAGACTTACTTGGATATGAGCCTAACGAAATGGGATGTATGAATGCATTTGAATTTATTCATCCCAATGATGCTGAAAAGGTATCAAATGAAATAAAAAGAGTGCTGGAAAGAAAAGAAAAAGCCAAAGGTGTTCAGCATCGATTCCGCCATAAAAACGGCACCTATCTCTGGCTGG
This sequence comes from Bacteroidota bacterium, assembly GCA_023429985.1. GTDB lineage: Bacteria > Bacteroidota > Bacteroidia > Chitinophagales > Chitinophagaceae > Flavisolibacter. Next base: position 6,571 of record JAEZCV010000052.1, read on the forward strand.
AATCAAAAGGAAATAATCACCTCGATGATCCTTCCATAAGAGGCATTCTTGTAAATGCCAGTAATATAGACGACAGGGTGAAACTGCTAAAAAGGCTTGATCATGAATTGATCA
>JAEZCV010000064.1 GCA_023429985.1 Bacteroidota bacterium
GGCCTGTAATGAGCGAACTGCAAAGCCGGCGGGGAATGGTTGAAGGAATGGAATCGGAAGGTCATTTTCAAAAAATCCAGGCAAGGGTACCTTTAGCAGAAATGTTTAATTTCTCTTCTTCATTGAGATCGATAAGCCAGGGCAGAGCCAAATTCAGGATGCGTTTTGAAAGCTACCAGCCTTTAAGTTATGAATTACAACGCAAGCTGGTGGAGGACTACAGCAGAAATAACGCTGAAATATTAGCATAATTTAAGAGTTGAACATTAAACGTTACCGCTCACCTAAGTTCTCAGGTGGGCGGTTTGCTTTTCTGAGCTTTTCACCGAAAAAAAAATCGTAATTAGGAATTTTCAAAGAATTCTTATTAATTTGGAATTGTAAAGTCACCAATAATTAAAATCTACCTCCTATGCATGCCTATTTTCGTAACCATCAATTGTACCTTGCTGAAAGGTCGGAGTGGCTGGACCGCCACGTAATAAAGACCAGCAAAAGAGCTCTCATGAAAATTGAAAGCTGGAAATTAATAGCCCAGTCCGGGGACCAGGACAATCAGCTTAAACTTGTGGAAAAATTAGTAAAGGATTCGCTGTTAACTGCGGTTCCGAATACCACCGTTTTGCACAAAGAAGGCTATTACCTTTCCAACCTGAACAATTAACAGGTAAGAAACCAATCCTTTTAAACCAAAATCCAAACCCATGGTAAGCTTAAGTTTACAAAATCAGTTCAAAATAGATTTTCCCTATTATGGACTATTCAGAACAGCCGCAGTTAAAGTTGTTGAAGCTGAAGGGGATGTATTATACGAGTGCAGTATGCTCAACGGCAATATTGTTTGTTTGAAGAAAACCCAACAATCCCATAAATGGATGGAAGTTAACAGTGGAGAAACGCCTCTTTCCAGGCTTTTAGGCACTTATATTGATGAACACATGGGAATAAGAAAATAAAAAAAAGAGGATCAGTGATCCTCTTTTTTTATCAGGCTGTAGCCAGCCTTTTCGTTTTAGTAATTGTTGTTTCTTCTTCCATGATGGCCTCAAGAATATTTCCGGCTTTCCTGAAATATACAGCATGCCAAACATGATCCAGTGAAACCTGGTCGGCACTTTCATATTCCGCATCAGCAAGCTTGCTCCAGCTGCCATCTCTGTTCAGGTCAGTAGTGATCTTGGAAGTAACTTTTGGATAAGCCACCCACAATTTCGATTCTTCCTTCAATGCAGGCATAATATCATCTAAAATGCCATTCAACTGATGTTCACTCACCGCAAAGACCAAGGCAAAATCGATCTTTCTGGTACGCAACAATGGAGTAAGGTTTTTAGCGAAAGAAAGCTTACAGAATTGTTTTTCAATTGATGATGGAAGACCCTGGATCAGAATGTTCTTTTCGTTCTGGAGCTGAAGTTTTTCTAAAATTGTTTGTGACATACAGGTAATACTGATTTTTAGAAGGTGAAGAGAAGTAGTACGAAGGTTTGTTCACACAAACAGGTATGCAAAACTACGGAAAAACCCCCAGACCACAAGGTAAAACCCAATAAAAAACCCGCCAAACCTGTATTTTAGCGGGTTTTTATGCCAATAACCAATGATTTACTGTCTTGGTTTATAATATTTTAGAGCTTCGGGTAAATATCTTTCCAACTGCGACCTTCTTTTTCCCTCAGCAGGGTGAGTACTTAAAAACTCAGGGGGCCTGTTACCATTGGAAGCAGCTTCCATCCTGTCCCATAACGCAATCGCCTCCCGGGGGTTATATCCCGCCATGGCAGCCCAAATCATACCATACCTGTCGGCTTCCAGTTCCTGCTTTCTTGAAAAAGGCAATAAAACGCCTACAGAGGAACCAATTCCAAAGGCCTGCATAAAAATATTCTGTGTGGCGGCCGGCTTGTTAGCCAAAGCCACAGCCAGGCCTGTACCCAGCCCCTGGGTGGCAAGTCCCTGGCTCATCCTTTCGTTTCCATGCTGGAATAGTGCATGAGAAATCTCGTGGCCCATAACATTGGCAAGTGCTGCTTCGTTCCTGGTAATGGGGAGCAACCCGGTATAAATGGCCACTTTGCCGCCAGGCATGGCCCAGGCATTGGCTGCATTATCTCTTATCAGAGTAAACTCCCATTTATATCCTTGTAAAACATTCGATAAGCCCTGTTGTTTATAATAGGTGGTTACCGCATTTGCTATCCTGTTCCCCACTCTTCTTACCATTTCCGCATCTTTATCGCGGGAAGGAGATACTACATTGCTTTGTGATAGCATCTGCCTGTATTGCTGGTTTGCCATAGATTGAAGTTCGGCTTCAGAAACCAGTGATAATTGTTTTCTTCCTGTTATTGGATTTGTGGAACACGCAACCACTACAGATGCTGCGAGAAAGATTCCAAGTATAGATCGTACCATATTCTTATGCTTTTTGAGTTAAAACCAATGATTATACCAAAACAGCAATAAGAAAGCTAAAAGGCGGGGAGGTTCAAGCTTGCGGTGTTAAAACAATTAGCAGGCAATTATTTACGCTGCTTTTTCCGGCGGTCGCGGTGTTTAAGAATGGGCACTTTACTTTCATTGCCCTTGATGAGGCGCGTAATATTTTTCTGGTGCGTAAGCAATACCAGCATGGCAACCGTAATGGCAAAAACCCTGTAAAGTTTTTCGGGTTCATTAAAGATCACTAAAATAAATATAGGGAAGGCAATACTTGCCAGAATGGAACTGAGAGAAACCCATCTTGTTAAATAAAGAACCAGGATAAAGATTCCCACACATATCAAAGCTACATTAGGCTGAATACCCAGAACCATTCCGAATAAACTGGCTACCCCTTTCCCACCTTTAAATTCTGCCCAAATGGGAAAAATATGTCCAAGCACGGCTGCTAGCCCAAGACCTATTTGCAGGTTTACCAGGGCATCATCGCTCAAATATCCGCCAGGTAAAAGAAAAACAAGTTTAACAGCTATGATCGCCTTCAACATATCCACGATCATTACAAAACTGCCCCATTTGGCTCCCAAAACCCTGTAGGTATTGGTAGCGCCTGAATTACCACTACCATAATTTCTTATGTCGAAGCCGAAGAAAATCTTGCTCACCCATACTGCCGTGGGAATGCTCCCAAGTAAATATGCCAGCAGTATTAATAAGATCTCATCCATAGAATATAGGTTGAAGGACTGCGAATTTACGAAATTTTGAAGGATTAGAATACTCCAGGTAAATCTTTCACTTTCTCATTAACAGGGAAATCCAGTTATCTTTTTCCATCCTCTTTGTTAAAACCAGTTTGTTTTTACAAGCTTCCATTACAGCGGGTTCATCATTAATAAGCAGCCCACTGAACAGGATTTCTCCTTTCTCCTCCAGGCTTTCAATAAGTTGGGGTAAGTATTCCAGAATAACATTCCGATTGATATTGGCAAGTATAAGGTCAAACTTTTTTAAAGGAATCTGGGTCGACAATTCAATTGATATTTTACTGCAATTATTAAGTTCAGCGTTTTCCTTAGCATTTTCAATACTCCAGCCATCAATATCAATTGCATAAATTTCTGCAGCGCCCGATTTTTCTGCCAGTATGGACAAGATACCGGTGCCGGTGCCGAAATCAAAAACTTTTTTCCCTTTCAGATCAATTGCCTTCATCTGTTTAATCATCATATAGGTAGTGGCATGATGACCGGTACCAAAACTCATTTTTGGCGTAATGATGATCTCATGTTCAAAGCGGGTTTCAGGTGCATGAAAAGAAGCGCGCACATAACAAAAATCATCTACTTCAACAGGAGAAAAATTACTTTCCCATAATGCATTCCAGTTTTGATCGGGAAGTGTTTGCACAGAATATTCTAAACCTTTCAATAAATCGTTAACACCGTAACTATTAAAATCCAATTCCGGAAAATAGGCAATTAGTATGTGGGCTTTTTGTTCAAAGCCAACAGCTCCCAGATCACTTAATTCGCTGATGAGAAGATCTTGTTTCGATTCTTCCAGGTTAATATATATGCCAATAATATTCATAAAAAAAAGGCTGTCGGTTGACAGCCTTTACAAATTTATTTAAAAAATTATTCGGGGGTATTTTCAGTATTACCACCCGGGTTTTTTTCCAGTTTGGGACGATCTGTACGAGGGCCTTCATTCCTGGGTCTTTCTTCCCTGCGGTCTTCTCTTGGCCTGTCTTCCCTGGAGCGTTCTTCACGCATACCTTCAGGTTTCGGTAACAGGATCTTCCTGCTTAATTTGAACTTGCCTGTTTTAGGATCGGTACCCGTTAATTTAACTTTCACCTTATCGCCTTCATTCAAAACACCATCAAGTGTTTCAAGTCTTTTCCAGCTCACTTCCGAAATATGAAGTAAACCTTGTTTACCCGGAATGAATTCAACAAAAGCACCATAAGGCATAACCGATTTAACGGTTGCTTCGTATTCATCGCCAACTGTTGGAATGGCAACAATTCCCTGGATCCAGGAATGGGCCTTATCTACTTTTTCTTTTTCTGTTCCAAAGATGCTAACTTCTCCAAGGTTGTTCTTTTCTTCAATATTGATTGTGGTTCCTGTTTCGCGCTGGATCTCCTGGATGATCTTTCCACCAGGTCCTATCACAGCACCAATAAACTCACGGTCAATAAACATTTTCACCATCCTTGGTGCATGTGCTTTTACATCGGGGCGGGCAGCGGGCAAACATTCATGCATGGCATCCAGAATATGCATTCTTCCCCTGCGGGCCTGCTCCAATGCCTTGCGCATAACTTCCATGCTCAGTCCATCCACTTTAATATCCATCTGGATACCGCAGATTCCATCGCGTGTTCCGGTAACTTTAAAATCCATATCTCCCAGGTGATCCTCATCGCCCAGGATATCGGTAAGAATTGCATATTCGCCATCCTTTGAAATTAAACCCATAGCAACGCCGGCAACATGTTTGTTCATTGGAACGCCTGCATCCATCAAAGCAAGCGAACCCGCACAAACCGTAGCCATGGAAGAAGATCCATTACTTTCAAGAATATCACTCACTACACGAACCGTATATGGATAATCGGCCCCCGGCATCATTTGTTTCAATGAACGTTGTGCAAGATTACCATGACCCACTTCTCGACGGCCGGGACCTCGCAGGAATTTTACTTCCCCTGTGGAAAATGGAGGAAAATTATAATGAAGAATGAATTTGGAATATTCCGATTTGGCTGCACTTTCTACTAACAGTTCATCCAGCGGCGTGCCAAGTGTAACTGTAGTTAACGATTGTGTTTCACCCCTGGTAAACAATGCAGCACCATGAGGCGTTGGCAGTACATCCACTTCCATATCCAGTGCACGAACATCTTCAAGTTTCCTTCCGTCCAAACGAATCTTATCTTTCAAAATCATATCTCTTACAACATGATATTGAAGATCGGCAAGATAATTTTTTGCCAGTTTCTTTATATCGTCGGCAAGTTCTTCGCCTTCAGGAAGGTTCATTTCCTTTGCGATGAAAACTTTCAGGTCCTCATATAATTTTTTGTATTCTTCCTTGCGTTGAGCTTTAGGAAGATTAGCTCTTGACTGCTGTGCAAGTCTTTCGGTGGCAAATGCTGCTACCTGCTGTTGCAAAGTTTCGTTTACAACAGGTTTTGGATAATCGCGTTTGCCCTTTACACCTACCATTTCTCTCAATTCAAGTTGCGCCCTGATCTGGTGGCGAATTGCTTCGTGACCGATTTCCAAAGCCTGCACCAGTTCTTCTTCGCTACATTCTTTCGCTTCGCCTTCCACCATCATAATATTCTTTTCGGTGGCAGCAATGATAAAGTCAAGGTCGGAACGTTCCATTTCGGAGCGGGAAGGGTTGATCTTAAATGCGCCATCTACCCTGCTTACTCTTACTTCGGAAATTACTTCCTGGATGGGAACATCGGAAACGGCAAGCGCCGCAGATGCAGCTAAACAGGCCATTGCATCGGGCATTACTTCGGCATCGGAGGAAATGAGTGTAATAATTACCTGCACTTCGCAGAAATAATCTTCGGGAAACAGCGGTCGTAAAGCACGGTCAACCAGTCGGGAGATCAGGATCTCACCATCGCTCAGGCGACCTTCTCTTTTAAAAAATGATCCCGGGATACGACCGGCTGAAGCAAATTTTTCCATGTAGTCTACGCTCAGAGGGAAAAACTCCTGGCCCGGCTTGGGCTCTTCAGATGCAACTACGGTGGCAAGCAGCATACAGTTACCCATTTTTACGGTAACTGAGCCATCGGCCTGGCGGGCGAGTCGACCGGTTTCAAGAGTGATTTCGCGGCCATCGCCTATATTAAATGATTTGCTGAATTTTTGTGATAACATAAGTTGATTTTGGGGTTATTGCGGCAAATAAAACAGGTAGCTATAAAAGCCAAAACCCAACTGGTGTAAGTTGGGAGGTAGCTTGTATTCTTTCAATTGGTTATTTCCTTATTCCTAATTTCTCAATAAGTGAACGATAGCCCTGAAGGTTATGCTTCTGAAGGTAGTTCAATAAGCGGCGACGCTTACCTACCAGTTGCATAAGTCCGCGATGGGTTGAGAAATCTTTTTTGTTTTGCTGCAAATGACCTGAAATTTGTGAAATGCGTTCAGTCAGCATAGCGATCTGACCTTCGATAGAGCCGGTATTTGTTTCTTTACCGCCGAAGTTTGCAAAAATGGTTGCTTTTTTTTCTTTTGTTAATGGCATCGTGAATTTTTTAAAATTGCATCCGATTAGATAGCTTATATATATTTGGCGGCAAAGGTAAGGATTTTAATCAAATATCTGCCTGCAAAACCCTATTTAGCATGGGATTAGCTTTTAGGTGAACAGGCTCAAAAAATCAGCTCCCTGGTTTTGAACCTGAGCAGGATATAAATAACAAAATTAAATGAAGGAAGAACTCACGGAAGATACCAAATCAATCTTAGGACTGCATTTACCTACCGATCCGCGGTGGGTTAACCTGGCGGGTATTTCGTTACAGGAAATATTGAGCGATCATGCCTACTGCGAACAAAAAGCAGCTACTTCCTGCATTTCCCTGATCCAGCGTTATAACCAGAAAGAAAAACTGGTAAAAGCCCTGGCTCCTGTTGTTACCGAAGAATGGGGACACTTTCGCATGGTGTTGGCAGAACTGGAAAAGCGGGGACTTAAACTGGGTATGCAGCGAAAAGACAATTATGTAAACGCTTTAACCGGTTTTGTGCAAACAGGCGGTGCGGAAGAAGGCCGTTTGCTCGATCAGCTTTTATTTATGGCTATGATAGAAGCCAGGAGCTGTGAACGTTTTAAAAGACTGAGCGAAGGCCTTGATGATGCCTATATGAGAAAATTTTACAGGCGATTTATGGAAAGTGAGGCCGGGCATTATACACTTTTTATTGAGCTGGCAGAAACCTATATTGAAAAATCAAAGGTGAAAGCCCGGTGGAAACAATGGCTGGATTTTGAAGCAGGTATAATGAAAGAAATGGAATTGCGCGGCGACAGGATCCATTAGAAGTATCATTCTGTTTTCAAACCATTTTGAAACTTTTCAATTTCTTCTTTGAAATCCAATTCGGGAAACTGCTCCTTTAACCTTATCGTTTTCTCCAGTGAAGCCTGCAGGAATTTTTTATGACTGCCTGAAGAAGGATTGAAAGGCCTGTGTTTGAATGCCAGGTTAATGGAATTGATCTCCTCCATTAATTTTCGGGTTGAATCTTCCATACATGCCTGCTGGAACTTTTCCCAAACATATTCGGTGGCAGCATAATTGGGATGAACCATGTCCTCGGCATAAAACCTGTAATCGCGCAGGTCGTCGATCACCAGCTCATAAGCTGGAAAATAATAAAGGCCTTCAAACTTATTTACCAGGTGATGAACAGCCTGTATCAATACAGCTTTGCTCCGGTTATTTTCAACTACCCCTTCCCGTAAGTGACGCACAGGGCTGATGGTAAAGATGATTTTTATTCCGGGACTGAAATGAAATAAGCGATGCATTACATTATCGAGCGCACTTAAAACCTCCTCAGTTGTAAGTAACTTTTTATTGAACCAGTTGGCAGGGGCCTTATGATTATTTGCAGCAACAGTACCCGGAAGGGCATTTATGGCTAATTCCGACAAAGTATAAACCCATGCCGATCCCAATGTGATCATCACATAGTCGGATTTCTTTATAAAATCGTGCGTGAAGTTTATGGATGAATTAATTTTCTCAATTGCCTCCGAAACTGTTATTCCAGAAAAACGGCTATGGTGTTTCCAGCTATGCCAACCCTCATTCAGTTCAAACAAATCGTTTGCAGCGTATTGCTTTTTATCAATATAATCTACAATAGCCTCGGAAACACTAATGGGGTTAAATAAAATGCCATGGGGATTTTCAAGCACCCGGAATTTATTCCTTTTTAATTTTTCACCAATATTTTCGGTAAAGCAGGATCCAATCAAAAACAATTTATGACTATGGCTGATGGGCCAGGCAAGTTTTTTTATATCGAATTCAAAATG
>JAEZCV010000132.1 GCA_023429985.1 Bacteroidota bacterium
GGTATATTGCCTGAGATTAACTTCGTAAAGATTTGTGCTTAATATCCATTCTTTTTCGCGATTCATCCTTGCTGCTTTTTGTGAAGATAAAAACCAGGAGCCATCATTCTCCAATTCTTAACTAAAATCAGCTTCTTCTGTAAATATCATGACTTAAATTTGCGGCAATGAAAAGTTTTGATGTACCTGTGGTTTACCGGAGTCCTTTGATCTCAAAGATCAAGAAAGAACGTAAAGATCAGGACAGGATGAAGAAAGACTTCTCACCCACCCTTTTAGACTTCGGTCCTGTTAAAATATACCTCGCACGACATTTTGGTTTTTGTTACGGCGTTGAAAATGCCATTGACATTGCCTTCAGAACCATTGAAGAAAATCCCGGTAAAAGAATTTTTTTGCTGAGTGAAATGATCCACAATCCCCAGGTTAATGCCGATCTGTTAGCAAGTGGTGTTCAGTTCCTGCAGGATACCAAAGGAAAGCAGGTAATTCCATTTGAATCGCTAAACGCCGATGATATTGTTTTGATACCTGCATTTGGAACTACGCTTGATATAGAAAACCGTTTGCGTTCCATTGGCATCAGGGTTGAAAACTATAATACTACCTGTCCCTTTGTTGAAAAAGTATGGAACCGCAGTGTAGCCATTGCCCAAAAGGATTATACCATCATTATACATGGCAAACCTTCGCATGAAGAAACAAGGGCAACTTTTTCACATGCGGCTGCGAGTGCGCCTGCAGTTGTGGTGAAGGATATGCAGCAAACCATAGAGCTGGCTAAATACATTAAGGGAGAAAAGAACGCTGAAGAATTTTATTCGGAATTTGAAGGACAGTTTTCCGCCGGCTTTGATATCCATAAGCACCTTGAAAGAATTGGAGTGGTGAATCAAACTACCATGCTGGCCAGCGATACACAGGCCATTGCTGATTATTTAAGATCGGTAATGAAAGAAAAATATCAGCTTGAAGAAGATAATGTAAAAGACCGTTTTGCCGATACCCGCGATACATTATGTTATGCCACGAACGATAACCAGACGGCCGTAAAGGGAATGTTGGAAGTAGATGCCGATCTTGCCATTGTTGTAGGTGGCTATAATTCATCCAACACTTCTCACCTGGTAGAACTATGCGAAGAGAAACTTCCAACATTTTATATTAATGACGAAGAGAAAATTATTTCTCCTACTTCAATTCTATATTATGATTTTCATAATAAAAATGAATTGCTGACAGAGCATTTTCTGCCCATTTCATCTCCAGCTAAAATTTTAATCACCAGCGGTGCTTCCTGTCCGGATGCAGTAGTGGAAAAAGTGATTATGAAACTGGTTTCTTTTTTTCCTCAGGCTAAATCCATAGAAGTATATACCCCACTCGACTTTTGATTACAGATAGATAATTATTGGAATATCAAATCTGTATTATAATCCTTTTGGAAAGTTATAGAATTTAAAAGGTTCAACTTAGTCAGTATTTTTTAAAAGCAAAATAAGTTGAACCTTAAAGTTGTTTTTCTAATAATTTATTAATTAAAATACTTTATTTTTTTCTCTAGCACATACCATGTAAGAAGAAATACCGCTGCTAAACTTAATAGTTGAATGACAACTGTAAATAAAAGTGCGGGAAAACCAAGCGAATTATTTTTCTGGTGAATCATTTTATTGTCTTCCTTGTCATAGCTTATCTCTTTACTAGACTCTTTTGCTGAAATGTAATTATATGTTTCAAGGATTGAAAAAATTAAAGCAAAATATGCGGTTAGTATAAGAGGAAAGTACTCAGAAAATATAATTATGCTAACTAAAAGTACTTTAATTAAGGTCTGAATCGAATTTCTATTAAAGTTCATAATTTTAAAATATTGCACTACCCGCCACGCAAATACCAAACCCTATGGCTGCACCGGCAGCATTTGCATGCATTAAAGTTCCTAAAGCTGATTTCGCTACATTTAATATACCTCGCCAGCCTAAATTATAACCTGTAATAACATTATAAAGATTTCTCAATGTTCCCCATCCACTTGTGATAGCACCACCCAGTGCATTTGCTGCACATTCCACAACCTCTCCCCAAGTTAATCCATTTTCTATAATTTCTGGGTCAGTACTAACAATTGAAATTATATCTTCAAATTTTTGGACCAATATATTATTTGGATTCTCGAGTCTAAATGTTTCAGTTCGCAAAGTATCTTTTACATTATCAATAACCCATAGTTGGTCTTGTAAGCTAAGCTCTGCAAATTCAGGATTTTCATCAAGAAGCTGAAGCCAAACTGCAAAAATTTCTGCTTGTCTTGTCAGTACTTCAGAGGTATCAACTCCTAAACTATCATAGAAGTTAATCATGTCTTCAAATTCGGGAGAAGAGTTAATTAGTGAATCATGTTCTGCGACGGCCGGCGAACCTCCTTGTGCCCCTAAAATTTGGTGGGTTTCTACAGAATTGTTCAATACTTTTTCAATAACTAAAGCAAAGGTAGAATCATTTAAGAAAGTTGAAGCAATTGCAAATAAGTCAACCGTAGTTTCAACTTGCAACGAAGGTGCCAATGAGCTGTCTAGATGAGTTTCTAAACCTTTTTTACAGGCCGATAACAAGAAAATCGAAGAAATAGATACTAGCAAAAATTTCCTTGGAAGTAATGTTTTCATGTTATTTAATTTTAAACTATGAAAATATTATAGCAACAAAAAAAAATGTACATAGGGTGATTTTTTTACATAAATAAGAGAAATTACTTAAATTTTATATATATAATCAGGTATTAACTTTAATCTCCAATCATTAACAGTTAAAATAATATTTCATTTTCTAAAAAGAAAAAGTGCTCAAAGAAGAGAATTTTTATTCCTTCAATAACTCATTGCAAATGCAAAATTTTTATGCAATTCCACTGGTAAGAAGAAATTTGCTGGCGGGTATGAGAATGGAATTTTAAGCTTAAAAAAAAGACCGGCAATTACCGGTCTTTTTTATTAATGTGCCAGGTCCCTCACCAACGTGGGATTTATGGGCTTATATTCTTTTTTGTACAATAATTCATAATATTCTTCCGCCATCCTGTTACTGTCGAACTGTATTTGCACATCTCTCATGCCATTTTTTACGATCTGTCGCCATGTATTGGGATCATCGTAATACAAGGGAAGAATTTCTTCATTAAATATTTTATACAACTGCTCCAGGTCATAAGCATCCTGGTCCTGCACATGCATATTTACATAATCAACCGGCGGCACTACAAATCCATTGTTACCATGGTGCATGAATTCCGGTATCCATCCATCATTGGTTGAAAAATTCACTGCGCCGTTCATGGCTGCTGTCATACCACTTGTTCCCGATGCTTCGCGTGGAACCCTTGGATTATTCAGCCAGCAATCAGATGCCTGCTTCAGCCTTTTTGATAATGCCAGTTCATAACCTACCAGCACTGCCACATTTTTATAGTTCTTACTTAAATGTACAAGGTGATTGAATTCTGTAATGGCAGGATAATCTACAGGATAAGGCTTACCAGCCCAGATGATCTGAACGGGGTATTTCTTGCTACTCAGCAGTGCTTCAAACTTTTCTTTATCAGTTGTAATTAAGCCTGCTCTTTTATATCCCGCAAAACGTCGTGCCCATACTATTGTAAATACATTGGGATCGAAGATCTTTCCCGTCTGGTCGGCAACAATTTCAAATGCTCTTTTCTTCATCCACTTCTTGCGGTCATCAAACATGGCATCATTGTCTTCATCCTTTGCCCTGTACAGTTGTTTATCTGACCAATACCTCCAGTTCTGTGCATTGGTAATGGCCTTAATAGGACAAATATCATCATACTTCTCCCACATATGTCGCGACACTTCACCATGCAATTGCGAAACACCATTGGCGATTCTTGCAAACCTCAGTGCAGCCAGGGAATGATTGAACTGGTCGTCGGGCATGCCTGTTACTTCTTTTACTTCATCAACGGTGAGCCCGCAGAAATAACTCATCTTATGACAAAGATGAATATCGTGCTTTTCGTTACCTGCTTCTTCCGGAGTGTGTGTTGTAAACACCAGGCGCTTTTTCACTTCTTCTATCTTACGACCGTATTTTTGATAAAGATAAAATGCAGCAGAAAGTCCGTGTGCTTCATTCAGGTGGTATACTTCGGGTTGAAATCCAATTTCGTCAAGGAGTTTGGCACCACCAACGCCCAGCAAAATAAACTGCGCCACTTTAGTGGCCACGTTGGCATCGTATAAACGATGGGTAATGGTTTGAGAAATATAATCGTTTTCCGGGATGTCGGTGGTCATCAGGAAAAGCGGAGCAGAATTAAATGTAAGAGGCGGCAGGTACAATACTTTTACCCATACCGGGTGTTCGTGAATGGTGATTTCGAATTTAATACCTGTATCTTCCAGGAAGCTGTAGATCTTTTCCATCCAGGTAACCTGTAAGGTCTGGTCCTGGTTGCGTGCCTGGTCGTAATAACCATATTTCCAGAGAATGCCAATGCCAACCAGGTTTTGCTGCAGTTCAAATGCACTTCTTAAATGAGAACCTGAGAGAAAGCCTAAACCACCACTGTAAATTTTAAGTGGCTGGTGAATGGCGAATTCCATGGAAAAATAAGCAACGCTTTTTGAATAGTTTTCATTGACAGGATATGGGACTTTGTAGGATCGAAAATTCATTTTTCAGTAGTTTATGGCGAGGCAATTTAATAAATAATAACTAATGTGTAGCATTTACACATTGCTATTTATGATTTGCTTTTAGGTTTGGGAACTTTTTTCTTTTTATAGGTGCCGTCGAACAAACAATCAATACCGCGGTGATTACCGCAGCCTTCATCTTCTTTTAAAATAACAGATGAAGAAGTAAAGGTAAAATTCAATACACAAGGATCACCACTCTGCCTGTAAGCCGCTGTTTTGGAAGATGTAAAAAATAGATCACCTTTTAATTCACCTGTACATTTTCCATTATTTTTTTTGATGTGAACAAAGGCGCTTAGTTGATTCGGCGTGCGACCGTCCCTTATGGATATCAGGGTATTTTTATCAGAACCATAATCACCCGCATACTTATTGGTACGTGGCAAGGTATCGATAGGATTGATCAGTTCTGTGGTTCCTTCAAGCGGATCGGTCATAATCAGTGAAAATTCCTTTGATTCATTATTAAAGACAAATACATCTTTGCCATCAAACGCTTCCGTTCCTTTTTTCTTGTGCACATTTTTTGAAATAGCATAAGATTCTTCAATAGAACTAACCTGGGAGGTTAATGCATCCTTATCTGGAATCAAAAAAGGGAACACAGATGCAGGTTCACCATTCACATCATAAACATATAATACGGCAGCAATAGTTTTTCCTGAAAAAGCTTTTACAATAAAATACGATTCGGCTTCGGGCCTGGTTATTTTAGCGAGAGGAACAAACTTTATTTTTTCTTTTCCAAAAAGTTCCTGCTTTATTGAATCGGACAAAAGGCCCGTAAATTCCGGTGCAGATAGCTGCGTTGTGTCAGAATGGTTTATCAACATAGTGTCTGAAAGTGCATAAGGAAGGCCAGCTTCTTTAAACATAGCCGAAAACCCACTGAAACTATACCCGTTAACCATCTCCTCTCCTCCCTTGTTACCACAGGAACAAATAATTATAGAAGATATTATGCCTAAAACCAACCTGTTCATAAAGCCCATTTTTGTAAAATAAATGATTAAACACCAATACCATGCCCCATATCAGGAATTTTTTTTAGATTCGCCTAAATATTTAATTAGATAAGGTGAATTATTCATTTAGCGAAGAAAATTACCTCAAAGCCATTTTTCACCTGCAGGAAAAGCAGGGAAAAGTATCTACCAGTGCGCTGGCAGCCCAGCTCAAAACCAAGCCTTCTTCCATTACAGATATGATGAAAAAGCTGGCAGCTAAAGATCTTCTGCTTTACAAACCTTACTATGGATTCAGCCTGAGTGCCGAAGGAAAACGCATTGCATTAAATGTAATTCGCAGGCATCGTTTGTGGGAATATTTCCTTGCAGAAAAACTCCAGTTCGGCTGGGATGAAGTGCACCAGGTAGCGGAAGAACTTGAGCACATAAGTAATAAAAAACTGGTGGAAAAACTCGATGCCTACCTTGGATTTCCTCAATTCGATCCACATGGCGACCCCATTCCTGACAGTCTTGGTAAAATCACCCAAATTGACCAGGTTTTATTAAGCGAGCTTCCATTAAATCAAAAGGCTGTAATCACCAGTGTTGCTAATCATTCTACCGAATTACTGGAAGCACTGAATGAAAAAAAAATTGCCATAGGCACCGAAGTAGAACTGAAAAAACGATTTGAATTCGATGGTTCATTGCATGCGAAAATTAAAAACAAAACACTAACCCTTACCGATAACCTTGCTAAAAATATTTACGTAAAAAAACTTTAGAATGGAACAGCTGGAAAAATTCTTTTCAGAAATAGGACCTATTTATGCCGCATTAATAGCTACAACTTTTACATGGCTTTTAACAGCTGCGGGTGCTTCACTGGTTTTCTTTTTTAAAACCATGAACAGGAGCATACTTGATCCCATGCTCGGATTTACCGGCGGCGTTATGGTTGCAGCCAGTTTTTGGTCATTACTGAATCCGGCCATTGAAATGTCGGAAAGGCTCTATCCCGGTTTTAGCTGGTTTCCGGCAGCAGTTGGTTTTTTAGCAGGTGCTATGTTCCTTTATTTTCTCGACAAACTCACGCCTCACCTTCACATCAACTTCGGAATGGATGAAACCGAGGGCAAGAAAACACAATGGCATCGTACCACACTTTTAGTGTTGGCTATTACCCTTCATAATATTCCCGAAGGACTCGCTGTAGGTGTTTTATTTGGAGCCGCAGCGGAAGGCATGCCTGAAGCAAGTATTGCGGGCGCCATTGCGCTGGCCCTGGGCATAGGATTACAAAATTTCCCCGAAGGGGTGGCAGTGGCAATGCCATTAAGAAGACATGGCATCAGCAGGAAAAAAAGCTTTTATTATGGACAACTTTCAGCAATAGTTGAACCATTTGCTGGTGTTGTAGGTGCTGCAGCGGTTATTTTTATGCAACCAATTTTACCATTTGCACTTGCTTTTGCTGCAGGTGCCATGATCTATGTAGTTGTGGAAGAAGTAATTCCTGAAACGCAGCGTGACCGTTACACCGATCGTTCGGTACTGGGTTTTATTGGCGGCTTTTTAATTATGATGATTCTGGATGTTGCGCTGGATAATTGGAAAATGAGCTAATTGGAAAATTTGGAAATCAGAGAAGTCTTCAATTTTCAAATTTTCCAATTCTCAAATTCGCAAATTACTCGCACCCTAAAATATCACACAAAGCCTTCTCCAGGTCTTCGCCCCTCAGGTCTTTGGCAATGATCTTTCCCGAAGGATCTACAAGAAAATTTTGGGGAATGCTTTGTACGCGATAAAGTTTGGCTACTTCATTATTCCAGAAAGCCAGATCACTTAATTGCGTCCATTCAAGTTTATCTTTTTCTATGGCCTTTATCCAGGCCTGCTTATCCTGGTCAAGCGAAATACCCAGTACGGTGAAGTTTTTATTTTGAAATTTCTTAAACGCATTTACAACATTCGGATTCTCAATTCTGCAGGGTCTGCACCAGCTGGCCCAGAAATCAACCAGCACATATTTGCCTTTGAAAGATGAAAAAGAAACAGGTTTTCCGGCAGTATCATTTTGCACAAAATCCATAGCCATTGATCCTACCG
>JAEZCV010000138.1 GCA_023429985.1 Bacteroidota bacterium
CTTGCAGAACTTTAAACAGATTTTAGACTTTCCAATAAGCCCTTAGAAATTTTATAAACTAATTTTAAGGGTCGTACAGTGCAATTATTTCCTATGAATTTTTTCCATAAAATATTTCTCTCCCTGTCTGTTATCTTCTGCTTCGCCAGCCTGGGTAGCTGTGCCGGAACTAAGGTTAAAGTTTCTGAACAATACTATGAAAGTAAAAGCGCAACAGACAATTTCATTAATCCATTGCAGGCTGAATTTCGTCAATTTCTTGAAAAGACGGGCGCAAAGAATATTTCATTTTCTAATAGTCCTGACAAACCGGGCATTTGGTTATCCATTCAAAACCTGTCTCCCTCATTGAAAAAAGAAGGTTTTGTAATTAATTCATCTCATAATGGAAGGCTGCACATATCTGCCAATCATGAAAATGGATTGAAGAACGGGGTTTATTACTATTTGGGTAAACTTGGTTTCCGGTTTTTTTTACCGGGTGATATCTGGACGCATATTCCCCAGCTTCATTCTGTTTATATTGATCTTGATGAAACAAAATATCCTTTGTTCGAAAACCGGTCTGTTTTTGGAACCGGCGGTTTTCCTTACCACCCCATTTTAGATAAAGAGCAATCCGTTCAAAAATTATGGGAACGCTGGCTGGAAAGAAACAGGTGGTCCTCGGAGGAATACATTGGCGGTCATATTGGAGAGATATTCAATAATACCCATAAGGAAACCCTTGTGAAGAATCCTCAATTCCTTGCGCTCCATAATGGAAAGAGAGAATGGCGCAGCAATGCCAAGTGGTGTATCAGTAACCCGGAATTGGTAAAATTATTTGTAAAGGACAGGCTGGCTGCATTTGCTGCTCAAAAACAAAGGTCTCCCGATAGAAATTTAATTAGTGTTGATCCTGCCGACGGTGGTGGGCATTGCCAGTGCGATGCCTGTGCTAAAATGGGTTCCGTCAGCGATCGTGTTTTCTACCTGGCCAACCAAACCGCCATTGCCATCCGCAAACAATGGCCTGGTGGTGGCGTGAGTTTGTATGCCTATAATGAACATGCAGCTCCGCCGCATAAAGATGTGGAAGAGAATGTTTATGTTGCTGTCATTCCAAATGCATATCAAAATGTTGCTGTGCCGGAAATACTTTTGTATGAATGGAAAAACAAGGCAAAGCAAATGGGAACTTATGATTATTGGAATCTCACTGATGGATCTAAAGATCTTCCCAGTTTTAATTATCATGTTTACCTTACTCAAAGACTTGCATTATGGAAAAGGCTGGGTTTGAAAGGTTATGCTCTCGAATCGGGCTATAGCAAATTTGCTGCAGGAATACCCTTGTATTTGTTGTCAAGAATGGTTTGGGATGAACAACTGGATGTTACCAATTTGATGGAAGAATTCACCAGCATGAATTTTGGTTCGGCCCACAGCATTATTGCAGTTATGTTGAAGCGCTGGGCTGAAAATTTTGATGCCAAACGTGAATTCCAGGTTGCGCTCCAGGAAATTAAGCAGGCAAGAAAACTGGAAAATAATCCTCAGGTGAACCTGAGGCTTGATGAACTTGAACATTACATTTATTATACTGCACTTTTCACCGATGCTGAAGATAATTTTAAAACTTCACAGGTAACAGCAAAGGCAGAGAATGTAATGAAATACATGTGGACAATATATGATGAAGCATTGATCAATACCAGCCGTATTCACCAGTATTTTATTTTGCGTCCCATTCGGGATAACAATATGAAACTTGTTGAAAAATGGTCTTTAACGAATACGGGAAAACAAAAGGAATTCTGGCAGCAGCTGTCTAAGTCAAATCAAAAGGCAGTACAAAATGAGATGCATAAGAAGATATCTTTTGCAAACCAGCCAACGCTAACATCTTTCAGTCCTCCTTCAGAAAATTTGCACGACAGCATTTTCCGCCAGCATGGGATCCATTTTAAGGAGGAAGAACTGCATTTGAAAATTGGGAAATCTGTTTATTTTTCTTTTAACTCCGGGAATGAGTCGGATTTTTACCTGGATATTTTGCTCCCGGAATCCGCTCCGGGTATTCCGGGTATTGCGCTTTACGACATCAATAAGAATTTCCTTGATTACCAGGTTTTAAAAAATACGCCCGGTAAATACCAGCGCATTGTTTTTAAAAATTTGAATAAAAATACCCGCTATCGCATATTTGCTTCTTTCCGTGGATTACTATGGGACCTGAAAATTGCGAATAAGTCTGTTGTGATCGATGCATCCAATGTCAATAACAGTTTTGCAAGTGTTCAAACAGGCCAGCAGGCTAACCTGCTTCTTAATGCTGAACGTACAACCGAAATTCCACTTAAGACAGATTTGTTCAAAGGCACTGTTTCCGATACCAATGGAAAAATAATTTTTGATATGAAAGCTACTCCGCAGAAAAAACTACTCACTATTCCTCCTTCAGTTTACATTAAAGTAAAACAGGCCGGCACAAATACTATTGAACTGGAATTGGAAGGCTTGCCTGCGTATTATTTTTTTAAATAAATATGGCGGGTCGCGAAACTATAATTCTTATCGATAACTCCATTGCTGTTACAGGTGCATTTAAATGTGCCCTGCAACAGGCAAAATTATTGAGGGAAGATTTCAATTATATATTTCTCCTTCCCCGGAATTCAGTTGCAACGCCATTTGCACAAGCCGAAGGCTTTAAGGTTTACGAAGTAGATTTCAGGGAGATAAGAAAAAATTTCTTCAGCCTCATTTCATACCTGCCTAAACTATTTTCGAATACTGCAACGGTAAGATCCATCATTAAAAAGGAGAATGTTTCCATTGTCGTTGTCAACGATTTTTATAATTTGATCGGGGCCGCTTTGAAAATGCGCAATGTGCCGATAAAGCTGGTTACCTATATAAGACTGCTTCCCAATCGCATTCCTTCACCGCTGAGAAAATTATGGGTAGGTGCTGCATTGAAGTATTCCGATCTTATTATCCCTGTTTCCGATGCAGTGAAGGATCAACTTCCTTCGCATCTGAAAATTAAAAGGATCTACGATCCCGTTTCATTTCCCGAAAATCACCAGGCCTATGAACTTTTTGAATCATCACCGGTGAAATTTCTTTATCTCTCCAATTATATTCGCGGCAAGGGACAGGACATTGGGCTTAGGGCTTTTGGTGAGGCCTATAAGTTGAATAAGGATATCAGGCTTGTTTTTGCAGGTGGTGATATGGGACTGGAAAAAAATAAATTATTCAGAAAGGAACTGGAGGATGAAGTAAAATCCACTGGTTTAGAAGAAGCGGTAAGCTTTCTTCCTTTTGTTGATGATATTGAACTTCTGATAAAGCAACACCAGGTGCTGTTGAATTGCTCCGAATCGGAATCCTTTTCTATGACCTGTGCCGAAGCCAGCTTTTATGGTTTGCCTGTGATTACTACCAATAGTGGCGGCCCGGCTGAAATTGTACAGCACAATCATTCGGGACTGGTAGTTGAAAACAAAAATGCCGAAGCCATTAAAAATGCTATTCTTCAACTGGCTGATTCAGCAGAATTAAGAAAACAATTTTCCGATGCCGGCAAAATCTACGTGCGCAGCAAATTTAGCATGCCGGTATTCCTGGATACAATGAAGAAGGAGTTAGCAAAATTGGTGAACAGGAATTTATAATGAAAACAGTATTGTTTGTTTTGCCATACCCACCCAACCAGGCCCCATCGCAGCGATTCAGGGTGGAAGCTTATTTTCCTCTTTTAAAGCAGAATAATATAAAATTTCACTGCCAGTATTTTCTTGACCAGGAAGCATGGCGTGCTTTGTATAAACAAGGATCAGTGTTTAAGAAAAGCATGGCGGTATTTAAGGGAGTTTTAAAAAGAAAGTTTCTCCTTCTGAAGATACATCGCTACGATTATATATTTATTCACAGGGAAGCTGCTTCGGTTGGTCCGCCATTTTTTGAATGGTTTGTTTCAAAAGTTTTCAGAAAAAAAATAATTTTTGATTTTGATGATGCTATCTGGATTCCTAATGTTTCTGAAAACAACAGGATGGCCAGGTATATCAAATCATTCTGGAAGATCAGGTACATTTGTAAATGGGCGCATAAAATATCTGCAGGCAACCAATACCTTTTGAATTGGGTATCGCAGTATAATAAGAACCTTGTACTTAATCCTACATGCGTTGATATGCATGATAAATATGTTCCCGTTAAAACGCAGTCCGACCGTCCCCTTGTTATTGGCTGGACGGGTTCGCACTCCACCATGAAATACCTTGATATTATTCTTCCAGTTTTAAAGCGACTCGAGAAAAAACATGATTTCGTTTTTATGGTAATTTCTAACGAGAACCCAAAAATTGATCTTCAATCGTTTCGTTTTCTTCCCTGGAAGGAAGCAACAGAGATCCGCGACCTGATGAATTTTCATATTGGTATCATGCCTTTGGAAAATGATGCCTGGAGTGAAGGTAAGTGCGGGTTTAAGATCATACAATACCTGTCGCTGGGTATTCCTGCAGTGGCAAGTCCTGTTGGCGTTAATACAACTATTATTGACCAGTCACAATCAGGTTTTCTTTGTTCCGGCGAAGAAGAATGGGAATCTGCATTGGAGTTGCTGATACAGGATGAACAAAAACGAAGCGCATTCGGAAGCTATGGCAAGCACCGCATGCAGCATAACTTCAGCATTGAATCAAACAGTTCCAATTTTCTTTCATTATTTTCCAGCTAATTATGTGTGGTATATCCGGAAGTTTTGCATTTACCGATATCGGCAGGCAGCATTTAAAAAGCATCAATAATGCTAATGAAACCCTTTTAAAACGAGGGCCTGATGGGGGAAGTGTTTATGAGAGCGGGCATGTTGCGCTGGGGCATCGCCGTTTGTCTATTATAGATGTAAGTTGCGCAGGCGACCAGCCCATGCATTCAGCTAATGGTCGTTATACAATTGTGTTTAACGGTGAGATATTTAATTTTCTTGAATTAAAAAGCACCCACTTCTCAGATGAAGAAAGAACATCGCTTCGTTCCGATTCCGATACAGAAATATTTCTTCTTCTTTACATAAAATACGGCGAAAAAGCTTTTGAATTATTGAGAGGATTTTTCGCCGCCGCTATTTATGATAATGATACCAAAGAACTTGTTTTGGTAAGAGACAGGTTTGGTAAAAAACCACTTGTTTATTTTCGCGATAGCGATAAGCTGGTTTTTGCTTCGGAAATGAAGGCGCTTCTGGCAGCCGGTGTTCCCAAAAAGCTCAACTGGAACCTTCTTCCCATTTATTTCCAGCTGAATTATGTTCCACAACCATATAGCCTGGTTGAAGGTGTTCAGAAACTGAAACCAGGGCATTACCTCAGAATCAATTCAACAACTGTAAGCGAACATTCCTTTTACAGCCTTTCTGTAAATGATAAGGGATATGATACATATAGCTACGAAGAAGCGCAGTCCGAACTTGTAAATAAAATGGATGATGCAGTAAGGTTAAGAATGATTGCCGATGTTCCGCTCGGGTCGTTTTTAAGTGGAGGCATTGATTCTTCAGTAGTAGTAGCACTTGCCTCTCGCCATACAAATAAACTGAAAACTTTTTCGATTGGTTATAAGGACAATCCTTTTTTTGATGAAACTTTCTACGCCAACCTGGTTGCCAAAAAATATAAAACCGACCATACTGTTTTTTCTTTAAGTAACAACGATTTCCTTGAACATGTACATGCTGTTCTGGATTATATTGATGAACCTTTTGCCGATTCATCTGCCATTCCCGAATTCATTCTGAGTTATTATACCCGTAAACATGTTACTGTTGCATTATCCGGAGATGGCGGCGACGAGGTTTTTGCCGGGTATAATAAGCATGCTGCCGAATTCAGGATGCGCCAGGGCGGATTGATCAACTCAATAGTAAAAATGGGTCACCCGATGTGGTCCCTGCTTCCCCAAAGTCGCAATAATAAGCTGACAAATATTTTCAGGCAGCTGCACAGGTTTTCTTCAGGCGCCAGGTTATCGGCTGCAGACCGCTACTGGAAATGGGCCACCTTCCTCGATGAGAAAGGTTCAATGGAGTTGTTCAGCAACGTTACCAAAAAGCAGATCAAAGCAGGTGTTTCGGAAAGCATCAGGATGGAATTTACTTCTGCAATTAAGGGAGAGGATTTTAATGAGGTATTGTTAGCCGACATGAACCTGGTACTCTTAAGTGACATGCTTGTAAAAGTTGATCTCATGAGTATGGCCAATAGTCTTGAGATCAGGAGTCCTTTCCTGGATGCGGAAGTGGTTGATTTTGCTTTTGCACTTCCTTCTAAATACAAGATCAATGGCCGGTTGAAAAAAAGAATTGTGCAGGATGCTTTCAGAACATTGTTGCCGGAAGAATTATATAACCGTCCTAAAAAAGGATTTGAGATTCCATCGCTCGACTGGTTCAGGAAAGAATTATGGAGTTTGATCAACGACGATCTTTTAGAAGATGATTTTATTAAGCAGCAGGGGATCTTTCATCTTCCGGCCATTCAAAGCCTTAAGAAGCAATTACATTCTTCCAACCCCGGCGACAGTCATGCTACTATTTGGGCTTTGATTGTTTTTCAGAACTGGTGGAAAAATTACATGGCAGGCTGATAAGCGGCTTTTGTTCTTGTTTTTTTTACCAAAGGCTTTTTGTATTTCTCTCCCAGCATAATTGCCAGTACCGCTCCATAAAATGGCAGGGCAGGAATCTTATACCTCGATAGTGCACCAAAATTTCCCGAAGAAACTCCAACCGCAAAAGAAAAGATCAATGAAAAGATCAAAGCAAATAATACGTTAGGGTCTTTGAATAAAGTTTTCAGAGGTTTGGCTTTTTTATGAAAGAACATCATTAGTGTCAGGTAAACCAGGAAGAGTGATTCTATTGCCGAAAGTGCCACCAGTACCTTGCTCACTTCCCATGGAAAGGGTCGGAATAAGGTTACAATAACACCCTGTGGAAACAAGAGCAATAAATTTTCCAGGCTTCCGTCCAGCTGGCCAATATCATAACCGGAACCTTCTTCCCCCGCTGCATAATTTGTCCAGCCCCTGGTAACTTCAGCCGTTTCGGCAAGCTTTTCCAGTGAATATTTATTTAGTTCTTCAGCAAACAATTGGGAAAAGAAAATAAAACCGCTTATTGTAATTCCCACAAACAAAATATTAACCACCCAGCGTAGGGCAGGCATTGCTATTTTCCTGGAATAACTCAATAATAACCACAGTGAAAGTGCCGGAACAAAACCAAGAAGTATGTAAATCTTTACAGCAGCAATCAGGTAGAAGCTTCCAGCCAGGTAAACAAAATTTTTAATGGAAAGATCTTTGTTGATAAAGATCCTGAATGTTGAATAGGTAAGCCAACCCAATCCAAATATGCAAATGGTATCCTTAAAAATACCCGAGCCCCAGATCACCGTACTGGGTATGAACAGGAAGGCAATGGCCAGGGTTCGTATATATTGAGGATAGTTCGAAGCAAATGTGCGGAACATGGCCCATACACCCTTATAGGAAATATAAGCAAATATCAGTGCGGTTGGCAGATAGGTTGTAAAGGTAAAAAGCGAAATGATCGCCGTAATTACACCAACAACATATTCAGTGGGAGATTCGTACCAATACAATTGAGAGGTATAAGGATAGATCTCCGGATTTTCAAATGGCGAGGCGTGAAATATTAATTTGAACCAGGTGCTTATCGAACTGTCGAGAGAAGAATTAATAACCTGTGCATGATGGAAATAATTGAAAGTATCACCTCCTCCGTAATAAAATGCATAGATCAATCCAATAGCTAGTGCGCCGCCGAACTTTGCATAAATTCCCGGTAAATAATAAGAATGTAGTGGGTGGCCTGGGGGATAATTCCTGTTACGGTTTCTTTGTGAAAGAGCAACCAGTATAATCAGGTAAACAGGTGTAAGAACCAGGTCCCAGAGCGTCAGGTACTGCATACTAGTCTATCTTGCGGGGCAAGATAAATAAATTTCACCCATAGCCATTCTATTCTTTTCACCTCGATATTTTCATCTCTTGAATATAATTGTAAAGCGTCTCTTTATTCAATCAGGAAATATGAAATTTTGTTTATGTGAGAAGAAGAAGTTGAGGCGGTCAACTTATCGTTAAGAAAAATGTTATTTATATAATTTCCACCATCTTTGTTTCATGCCCCGTGTACTTCGAATTATGAACAGAATGGCTGTTGGAGGTCCCATCCTCAACGCCACTTATCTTACCCGTTATCTTTCTCCCGATTTTGAAACCCTGCTGGTTGTTGGTGAAAAGGAAGATCACGAAAAAAGTGCAGCATACCTTGCAACACAACTCGGGATTGAATATAAAACCATTCCTGCAATGGGCAGGTCGGTAAAACCTCTATCAGATTACCAGGCATATAAAGAATTAAAAAACCTGATCCGAGAATTTAAGCCCGACATTGTGCATACTCATGCTGCCAAGCCGGGTGCTTTAGGCCGACTGGCGGCTGCATCGTGTAAGGTTCCTGTTGTTGTGCATACGTTTCACGGACATGTTTTTCATTCCTACTTTAATTCGGTAAAAACAAGGTTCTTTTTAAATGTTGAAAGGTTTCTTGCCAAAAAATCAAGTGCCATTATCGCTATCAGTGAGCAACAAAAAAAAGAACTGGTGAATGATTTTAAAATTGCCCCCGAAGAAAAGTTTCATGTTGTTCCACTGGGCTTCGACCTGGATAAATTCAGAACCGGCCAGGCAGAAAAAAGAAAATCTTTCAGGGAAGAATTTGGTGTGCAAAATGATGAAGTGGCCATTGGAATTATAGGTAGACTGGTGCCCATAAAAAACCATCCGTTATTTCTTCGGGCCATTGATTATGTTTTGAAAAATTCC
The DNA here is from genome assembly GCA_023429985.1 of Bacteroidota bacterium. GTDB lineage: Bacteria > Bacteroidota > Bacteroidia > Chitinophagales > Chitinophagaceae > Flavisolibacter. Next base: position 8,911 of record JAEZCV010000138.1, read on the forward strand.
GGTAAGAAGATCAGGGCATTCATCATTGGTGATGGCGAAAGCAGGCAGGAGCTGGAAGGCCTTGCGAACGAATTGAACATCCGGTTCTCTACCGAAAAAGATTCCTCTCATCCCCATCCACTGGTATTTACTTCCTGGAGAAGCGATGTTGACCTTATTAATGCCGGCCTGGATATTATTTGCCTTACTTCATTTAATGAAGGAACACCTGTGAGTTTAATAGAAGCGCAGGCCGCGAACAAACCCGTTGTTTCAACAAGAGTGGGAGGTATAGCCGATATAGTTATAGAAGGTAAAACGGCTTTTCTTACCGATGTTAATGACGAAGAAGGTTTTTCGAAATACCTTTTTAATTTAGTGGAAGATGAAGGCCTGCGAAACCGGATGGCTGCTTCCAGCCATATTGATGTACTGGAAAGATTCAGTTACCGGCGGCTGGTAAAAGATGTATCGCAACTTTATAACGAGCTTTTAAATAAATTAAGAACCTGATGTTCTTTTCCAGGAAGAAAAATATTTCTAAAGTGAACCTTGGCTGGTTGCATACCGATATGCATTCACATCTTATTCCCGGCATAGATGATGGTGCCCAGGATATAGCAGCATCTGTGGAACTTGTAAAAGGTTTGATGGAGTTTGGTTATAAAAAGATAATTACTACGCCCCATATACTTTGGGAAGTTTATCCTAATACTGCTGAACAGATAATTGCAGGTTTGGAAGTGTTAAGATCCGGTATTAGAGATGCAGGTTTGGAAATTGAAATAAATGCTGCTGCCGAATATTTTATAGATGAACATTTCCAGATGCTGCTAAGCACAAAGCAACCATTGCTAAAGATCGGCGGCAACATGGTGCTCGTAGAAATTTCTATGATGAATGCACCCATGGACCTTCAACAGGTTTTATTCGAAATGCAGCTGCAGGAGTACCAGCCTGTGATCGCCCATCCCGAACGCTATCTTTATTTATTAAGAAATAAAGATTTTTTTGAGGAATTGAAAACTGCAGGATGCATGTTTCAATTAAACCTTCTTTCCTTAACGGGTTATTATGGCAACCAGGTTAAGGAACTGGCAGAATACCTTTTGAAAATGAATATGTACGACCTGGCAGGTACCGATCTTCACCACGACAGACATATTGATGCATTGAAAAAATTAAACTCCAGTTCTGCCTATAAAAAACTCGAGGAGTCCGGACTGATGAAAAATAAAGACTTACTCTGAAAACAATTGTACGCTTATAGTGTAAATTAGTTAGATTTTATAATGAGGTTTACCATTAAAGAATTAGAAGCTTTATCCGGAATTAAAGCGCATACCATAAGGATCTGGGAACAACGCTACCATATTCTCAGTCCTGCGCGTACCTCGTCGAATATTCGTACCTATACCAGTAGCGAGCTTAAAACACTCCTTTCTGTTGCTTTATTGAACAATCATGGCATTAAGATCTCAAGGATCGCTGAAATGACAGAGGACCAAAGAGAAAAAGCCATTTCCGCAATTAATTCTGAATCGGCACATACCACGCGCGTGGTAAATGAACTGATTGGTTATATGGTTGATTTAAATACTGTGGACTTTGAACAAACATTACATAAATATTTACTTTCATCCGGAACTGAGCATACCATCAAAAAAATCATTTACGATTTTCTGGAGCGGATGGATATTTTCTGGCAAACAAATAAACTTGTGCCCGCACACGAACATGTAGTTTCTCATATTATCCGCCAAAAAATTGTTGCTGCTATTGAGCAACTTCCGTTTGTAAAAAAAACTTCTCCATTATTTATACTGCTGTTGCCGGAAGGCGAACACTACGAAATGGGATTGCTGTATGTTTATTACCTGCTGCGTAGTAAAAATATTCCTGTGCTTTACCTGGGGGCGAATGTTCCTGCTAAGGACATCAGCTACCTGCTAGAAATAAAAAAGCCCGATTACCTTTTCCTTCATCTAACAACTTCTTCGCGTCCTCAAAACTGGAAGCCTTATTTCCTCTTTGCTTCTCAAACCAAATTGCTGATCTCGGGTTCTTTACCAAAAACACAAAAGAACATGGCCATTCCCGGATGGATTTACTTAAATTCAATAAAGGAAATTGACCAGTTTACAGATCAGTTTGTTTAATAAACTTTCTAAAATATTAAACAAAATAGCTAAATTCGTTATTTTTAAAATAATCTGAATACCAGCAAGTGAAGAAATCTATTACGATTATAGGAGCAGGCTTTGCCGGGTTGTCGGCAGCTGCATTTATGGCCAGGGCTGGTTGTAATGTAACTGTAATTGAAAAAAACAGTACAGCCGGAGGCAGGGCGCGTCAACTGCAGGCAGCGGGATTTAGTTTTGATATGGGCCCGAGCTGGTACTGGATGCCTGATGTTTTTGAAAGATTTTTTGCCCGGTTCAATAAAAAGGTTTCGGATTATTACACACTGGAAAGACTTGATCCTTCATACAGGATCTATTGGAAAGAAGGCTATACCGATGTGCCGGCAAATTATGAAGCATTCAGAAATTTATTTGAGTCCATAGAACCCGGAAGTGGTGTAAAACTGGATAAATATCTTAAAGAAGCCGCGTTAAAATACAAGATAGGAATAGAAGACCTGGTTTATAAGCCTGGGCAGTCGTTCACCGAGTTTTTTGACTGGAAAGTGGTGAAGAATGTTTTTCGCCTGGATGTATTTACTTCTATTAAATCGCATGTTGCCAAATATTTTAAAGATGAACGTTTGAGGCAGCTGATGGAATTTCCCATTTTATTCCTGGGCGCACTCCCCCAAAACACTCCCGCTCTTTACAGCTTAATGAACTATGCCGATATTATTGGCGGAACCTGGTATCCTAAAGGAGGTATGTATGCTGTAGTGGAAGGCATGAAAAAACTGGCCGAAGAAATGGGTGTTCAATTCAGGTTTGATGAAGAAGTTCAGCATATATCGGTGGAAAAAGGTGCAGTGAAAAAGATCAGAACCAATAAGAACGAGTATGTTTCCGATGCCATCATCAGCGGCGCTGATTATCATTTTACAGAATCAGCTTTGCTGTCGAAAGAAAACAGGAGTTATTCTGAAACTTACTGGGATAAGAAAGTGCTGGCGCCTTCCTGCCTTTTATACTATATCGGGTTAAATAAAAAACTTGATAACGTTCTGCATCACTCGCTTTTCTTTGATGTTCCATTTGAAAAGCATGCCGATGAAATTTATGCTGATCCAAAATGGCCTTCAGATCCTTTATTTTACTTAAGTGTTTCTTCAAAAACAGATGATACCGTTGCGCCCCAAGGTTGCGAAAACCTGGTGATCCTGATTCCTGTGGCTTCGGGACTGGAAAATGATTCAGAAACATTAAGGGAAAAATACTTCAGGTTAATTATTCAAAGACTGGAAAAACATACAGGTCAGGAAATTGAGAACTCAATAGTTTATAAAAAAACTTTTTCAGTTTCCGATTTTATAACAGACTATAATTCCTATAAAGGCAATGCTTACGGACTAGCGAATGTTTTAAAACAAACCGCCATTTTCAAGCCATCTTGTCAAAGTTCCAAAGTGAAAAATCTTTTTTATACCGGGCAGTTCACCGTTCCCGGGCCAGGCGTTCCACCCAGCCTGATAAGTGGTGAAGTTGTTAGCCGACAAGTTTTAAAATCGTTCAACCCATAACCATGACCATTGAATTATTTAACCAGGTAAGTAATGAATGCAGCAGGGCGGTGACCATTCGCTACAGCACATCTTTTTCATCGGCCATTAAATTATTACACAAGGATCTTCGCAAACCTGTTTTTAATATCTACGGGTTTGTAAGGTTCGCCGATGAAATTGTTGACACTTTTCACAATTTTGAAAAAGCAAAATTGCTGAAGGAATTTAAAGCTGAAACATTTGAATCTATTAAAAGAGGCATCAGCCTTAATCCTATACTTAACAGCTTTCAGCAAACTGTTAATCAGTTTAATATTGATCATCACCTGGTACATGCATTTTTTAAAAGCATGGAATCTGACCTTACCGTAAATAAATACGACAGGCAGGGTTATGAAGAATACATTTATGGCTCTGCAGAAGTGGTAGGGCTGATGTGCCTTTATGTTTTTTGTGAAGGAGACAGGTTTATGTATGAAAAATTAAAGCCCCATGCCAGGGCTCTGGGCGCCGCTTTTCAAAAAGTGAATTTCCTGCGCGATATACAGGCCGATTTTACCGGTCTGTCCAGAATATATTTTCCAGGATGTGATTTCAAGGATTTTCGTGCCTCGGATAAACAGGTAATAGAAGCAGATATTGAGGCTGATTTTAAAAAAGCTTACGAAGGAATTGTTAACCTGCCATTGAAAGCAAGATTTGGGGTGTATGTTGCATACAAATACTATTACAGCCTGTTTAAAAAGATAAAAGATATTCAGCCGCAACTCATTCTTCAGCAAAGAGTGCGTGTTCCGGATTATCATAAAGCTTATATTGTTTTCAGGGCAGGTGTTAAAAATGGTTTGGGTTTGATATGATGGATAGAAACCTGGTTGTTCTGGTAAATGAACAGGACGAGGAGATCGGTACTATGGAAAAGATGGAAGCACATCGCAAGGGCCTGCTTCATCGTGCTTTCAGTGTTTTTATATTTGATAAGGAAGGCAGAATGTTATTGCAACAGCGCGCGGAAAGAAAATATCATGGTGCAAATTTGTGGACGAATGCCTGTTGCAGTCATCCTTTGCCCGGAGAAAAAGTTGAAGCTGCCGCGCTAAGAAGGTTGAAGGAAGAATTAGGATTTGAAACGGAAGTGAATAAGATTTTTCATTTTATTTATAATGAAGCGGTGGAAAATGGATTGACAGAACATGAATACGATCATGTTTTCACAGGCATGTATAACAATGAAATTTTTAATCCGGATCCTGCCGAGGTGAATGAATTAAAATTTATGCAGATGGAAGCTATTCGAAATAACCTGTTAAACCAGCCTTCTGCGTTTACTACATGGTTCCGTATATCTTTTCCGAAAATTGAACAGTGGCATTTGACCCAATTTAAAAAGGCAAACAGCCAATAAAATATTGCAACATGTGGATGTTATTTATTCTGGTGCTGCTGGCAACATTTTTTGCAATGGAAGGCATTACCTGGCTTACACACAAATATGTAATGCATGGATTTCTATGGTCGCTCCACCGCGATCATCACCAGAAAGAACCTGGTTTCTTTGAAAAGAACGACTGGTTCTTTGTGATCTTTGCAGTTCCCAGTATCCTGTTGATACTTTTTGGCACTATCAATTCTGTATGGTGGATGCAGGCTATTGGTTTTGGAATTATGGCTTATGGCGCTGCCTATTTTATTGTTCATGATGTAATTATTCACCAGCGCTTTAAATGGTTCAGCCGGTCGAAAAGCAACTATATAAGGGCCATCCGCTGGGCGCATAAAATGCACCATAAACATTTGCATAAGCATGAAGGAGAAAGTTTTGGAATGTTGATGGTGCATAAAAAATATTGGGATAAAATCCGGAACGATAAAAAACTGATGGCGGAAAAGAAGGTTGAATATGCCCCTGAATAAATTCCTGTTTTCAACTTTACGATCTCTCTTCATTCCATACCGCCGATTTTTTCTATTTTCAGTAAAATAGTTTTCTCTTTTTGCCACAACAATTTGATTATATCATTGCTGGTGCCGGATGTGCGGGTTTAAGCCTGGCCATGCACATGATTCACTCCGGTACTTTCACCAACAAAAAGATCTTAATTGTAGATAAGGATTCAAAAAGATCCAACGATCGTACCTGGTGTTTCTGGGAGAAAGAGGCAGGATTGTTTGAACCAGTGGTATTCAGGCAGTGGGATCGTTTACAGTTTCACAGCAATAGTTTTTCCAATTCTTTTTCTATTAGTCCTTACCGTTATAAAATGATCCGTGGACTGGATTTTTACAATTATTGTTTTGAAACCATTAAAACGCAAAAAAATTTTACTGTCTGGAAAGATGAGGTTTCACATGTTTTCAGCAATAAAAAAGCAACAGGTGTGGTGATCAACGGAAAGGCTTACCTGTCCGATTATGTTTTTAACAGCCTACTGTTTGCAAAACCTTCTCTCCGAAAAGATCAGTTCTGGTTATGGCAGCATTTTAAGGGATGGATCATTGAATCAGGCTCTAATGTTTTTGATCCTTCGCAGGCAACACTAATGGACTTCCGGGTGAGCCAGGAAAATGGAACTGCATTTTGTTATGTGCTTCCAATTTCATCATCAAAGGCGCTGGTGGAATTTACTTTGTTTTCGTCCGCATTACTGAAGAATGAAGAATACGATGAAGGATTGAAAGATTATATTGAGAAAACACTTTCTATTAAGGATTATAATGTGGTGGATGAAGAAATGGGAAAGATCCCTATGACAAATTTTAGGTTTTCGCCCGGAAGCAGGAAACTGGTTAATATTGGAACTGCAGGAGGTCAAACAAAAGGTTCCAGCGGTTATACTTTTCGTTTTATTCAAAAACACAGTGCCGCCATTGTTAAAGCTTTAGAGTTTAAAAAGGATCCGGTTAAGCGTTCGGGTACCGGCAGGTTTCATTTTTACGACAGTGTTTTGCTGAACATTCTTCATCATAATACTGTTCCAGGCGATTATATCTTCACCCAATTATTTCAAAAGAATAAAGCGGTGCAGGTATTGAAATTTCTTGATAATGAAACAGGCATTAAGGAAGAACTGAAGATCATTTCCTCACTTCCTACGATGCCATTCCTGAAAGCAGGTATCAAGGAAATAACCTGATTAAAGGTTGGATTTAATTACTTCCACAAGGGTTTGTGCGGGAACAACGCCCGATTGCCGCCATTTGATCTCTCCATTTTTAAAAAGAATAAGTGTAGGCACACCCTGGATCCCGTAAGCGCTGGCCACTGCAGGATTTTTGTCAACATCCAGTTTAATGATAGTGGCAGCATCACCAAGTTGCTCTTTTGCCTGTTTTAAAACCGGTGCCATCATTTTACAGGGGCCACACCACTCTGCAAAAAAATCAACCAGAACGGGTTTGCCCGAACGTATTGCAAGATTGAAGTCAGCCATTTTTTTATTTATTATTCAGCATATAATATACCATCCTTCAACAGGTGTCATAAAGTCACTGGTATAATTCTTATATTCATTCTTAAATGAAGGAAGGATCAGTTTCCAAATCGGTTTACCTGCTTTTATTGATAGTATTAGTTTACCTGGTGCTGGTAACCGCCAAATCTGTTTTGGTTCCTGTTGTTTTTGCAGCCATTTTCTCCATGCTGCTGTTGCCGGTATCTATAAAAATGGAAGACCGCGGTGTGAGCAGGGGAATGGCTACTCTTATCTCTGTTTTGCTCCTGGTTTTTATTGTTGCACTAATTTCGGGACTTGTAGGTTACCAGGTTTCGGATCTTGCCAAAAATGCAGACGAGATTGAAAAGAACCTGGTTGAAAAATTTAACCAGCTGCGCGAATTTGCAACCAATTCACTTGGAATTTCAAGGGAAAAGCAGGATGAGATCATAAAAGAACAGCAAAAATCATCCAACACAATGATCAATTCCCTGATAAAGGGATCTATTACTTCTGCCGGTATTGCCATTACCAATATTATTCTTGTATTGGTTTATATATTTCTTTTCATGTATTTCCGCACCCATCTAAAAAAATTTGTGTTGATGAAGGTGAAAAAAGGAAGTGAGACCAAGGCAATTGAAATTATGCGCAATGGAAGAATGGTTGCACAAAAATACCTTACCGGACTTGCAATGATGATAGGTGCTTTATGGGTAATGTATGGAATTGGATTTTCCATTGCAGGTGTTAGAAACTCGATCTTTTTTGCTGTTCTTTGCGGGTTACTGGAAATAGTGCCTTTTGTAGGAAACCTTTCCGGAGTTGTGATCACCCTGTTTGTTTCACTGGGCCAGGGAGCAGACAGCAATGTGCTGTTGGGAATACTGGTTACTTATTCAGTTGTACAGTTTTTTCAAACCTATTTTCTTGAACCCCTGGTGGTGGGCAGGGAAGTGAATGTACACCCGCTTTTTACTATTCTTGGTCTTGTTGTGGGTGAATTTATCTGGGGCATACCAGGTATGATCCTGGCCATTCCACTTATGGGTATTGCCAAAATAATTTTCGACAGGGTGGAACCCCTCAGGCATTATGGTTATTTAATTGGTGAAGAAAAGAAACATGATGGAAGCGGGATCAAAGAAAAGATTAAAAGCATTTTTGGTAAATCCGGATCTTCCAAAAAAAAGCAATAATTAAATGAGGCTGGCCAGTCCTTTCAGTACCTTATTCAAATCAATGCCATTTGATAAAACACCTTCAAAAAGATCGCCTTCTGTCCTTACCCTTTCTTTCATATTCTTCATCGTAAACTGGTTCATCTTCAAACCTTTTTTTACTTCACTCCAATGCAATGGAGCACTTACAGTTGCTCCTGGTTTTGGCCGAACGGAATAAGGTGCAGCAATAGTTTGTATGGGACGGTTTTGAAGGTAATCAATATAGATCTTGTCTTTTCTTTTTGCAGGATTTCTAACCAGGCTTGTAAATTCAGGTAATTCTTCATGCACCAGGTTTGCAATTAATTCAGCAAGTTGTTTAGATTGTTCATAGTTATATTTCGCCCCAAGGGGAATATAAATATGAATGCCGGTAGATCCTGAAGTTTTAGGATAGGAAGGTATTTGAAGAGTATCCAGTATTTCTCCAACAACCCTGGCGGTTTCAATAACCTTTTCAAATGAAATATCGGCCGGGTCAAGGTCAATAACCGACCAGTCGGGCATGTGAGGCGATTGTACCCTTGAATGCCAGGGATTCATTTCAATACATCCAAGGTTGGCCATGTAAAGAAGTGATGCTGTGTTGGTGCAGATCAGAAAATCTTTGGGCTCACCGCTCGACTCACTGAAACGCTCAAACGTTTTTATCCATTTCTCTGCTTTGCCTGCCATATTCTTATGATAAAAACTTTCTCCTGTAATGCCGCCAGGGTAGCGGTTTAGCGATTGCGGCCTGTCCTTCATATATGGCATTATATGATCGGCCATGGAATAATAATAATTCAGCAGGTCGCCTTTTGTAAACTTTTCCTTTGGCCAGTAGATCTTTTGAAGATTGGTGAACTTCATTTCGTGATCATCTACAAAAGTTATGATGTTATCATTTACTTTATCTGCCAGAACAGGATCTTCTTCAATTTCTGCCCGCAGATATTGCTGGATAGAATGTGGAGGGGCAGCATTAAGTTCAAATGCTGTTTTATCTTCTCTTAATCCCTGGAATGAGGCATGGCGCATCAGGCCATCAGCAGTTATTTCAGTGTATTTTACTTCGCAAACAAGAAAAGGTTTCAGCCATTGCACAGGGTCGGAGAGCTTGGGTGAGGGAGCAAATGGAGATTTCTTTGTAATGTGTGGATTCATTTTTTTAAGCAGTTCCTTCTGTAAAGCCTGTGAAAACCCGGTGCCTGCCTGACCAATAAATTTTATTTCACCTTTTTCATAAACGCCTAAAACCAAAGAACTGAATTGCCTGTCGGTTTCTTTCTTTTTCGTAAATCCGCAAATAATGGCTTCATGCCTGTGATCTGCTTTTATTTTAAGCCATGATCCTGATCGTGAGTCGGGAATGTAAACAGCATCTTTTCTTTTTGCGATAATTCCTTCAAGGTTGTTTTGTTTTGTGAGATCAAAAAAATCAATCCCTGTTTCGTCTATATGATCACTGAAGCGGATCGTTCCATCATCTGGAATAATTTGTTTTAGAATTTCCCTGCGTTTATACAATGGTTCATCCATGATATTCCATCCTTCCACCCACAACAGATCGAATACATAATAAACCAGTTTTCCCGATTTGGACTTGTCCCATTTTTGAATGCTGCTGAAATTGGGGATACCGTCCTCGTTCAGCACTGCTATCTCTCCATCTACCACTGCATTTATGTTCCAGTTCAACAGGCAGTCGCGTACTTCACTGAATTTTGTATTGAATGAATTTCCATTCCTCGATCTTAAATCAGCCTTGTTATTTTCAATATAGGCGAGCGCGCGATAGCCATCTATTTTCAATTCAAACTGCCAGTCTTCATCATTAAATGGTTCGGCTACCTGGCTGGCAAGCATGGGCCTGATATCATGGGGGATTGAGGATTTTACAGCCAGTTTTAATTTCCGGATAGCGAGTTCGGCAATTGAACTATAATTTTTGCGATCTGTGCGCACATCAATCTTAATGGCCCCGGTTTTCATGGCCGGGTTTTTTGCAGGAAGTTTTTTCAGGGGGGCAATTTCCTTTTTCCGGGAACCTTGTTTGTTTGACCGCATAATAAAATAGATAAAAAACCAATGCCAGACAGAAGAAGCAGAGTAGAGAAACTGAGCGGGAGCGAAGTTGGCGCTCTCCGCTCTGTTTCTCCGCTCTGCCTCATTATCCACAGCAATTAACAGCGTTTCCACATAAGGGTGTGTAAAACAAAAAACCCCACTGTTTCCTGTGGGGTTGAGTAAGGTCAGGTAAGGGTTGATCAAATGTTCAGATAGTAAAGCACAGATAAAATTCCAACAAGTGCCAATACTGTGTGATAAAGATCTTTTCCATGATCTTTTTGAATGTGTTTCTGATTCATAGCGTACGATTTTGAGTAATTAAAACTCATAGGAATGGATAGCTATGATTTTTCTGGGAACAGGATTGTAAGGTTTTTCCTGAATGTTGGAGAGATTGGAGGGTAAACCTATACATCAATGCCGGTATATGCAATAGGAAAAATACGAAGAGGAAAGATGTGACCCTCGATGATGTATAAATTACTGGCTATTAAGCGGTAATAAAACTGAATGTGGAAAAATAAAATGCAAAAATTAGAGTCCCAGCCTGGATCGGAAGGTCTTTACCGATTCATTTTGCAGCACATCAAATCTTGTTTCATAGCTTTCTTCAATTGTGTTGCTAGCAATGTTCCAGTAAAAATTATGCTTTTCGCTGTTTAGCCGGGTAAGGTGAAATTCAAATGTTTCATCATCAAGTTTATTCACCACTACATGGGTTCCATCATTAAGTTCAAACTTGTCGGGAAACTGCATAATTTTTCTTTTCTCTTTTATAATACAAAAGCCCCTATCCCGGAGGCCACGGAGCTTTTGATATTTTTTAATTGATCAAGGGAGGACTAATATAGTAACTAATTGCAAATCATAAAATTCCTGGACTTAATATTTCCCTTGCGCTTTTTCCAGCTGCATGGCATGTTTTGCATGGTATGTTTTTTATAGTAATAATGGCCACTACATTTTATCTCTCAATTAAAAAAAATCCCATGGCAAAAAAACACGAAAATCAAAAACAGAATATGAAGCACATTACCACAGACCAGGGTGTTAAGATCAACGATAATGATAATTCGCTTAAGGCTGGCATTCGGGGTGGAACGTTGATGGATGATTTTCATTTTCGTGAAAAGATGACCCATTTCGATCATGAAAGAATACCTGAACGCGTGGTGCATGCAAGAGGATCTGCAGCGCATGGTGTTTTTAAAGTGTATGATGATTCACTAAAAAAATATACAAAGGCAAAATTTTTAACCGACCCCACACTGGAAACAAAAACTTTTACGCGCTTTTCAACGGTTGTGGGCTTTCGCGGATCGGCTGATACGGTAAGAGACGTTCGTGGATTTGCCACCAAGTTTTATACAGTTGAAGGTAATTACGACCTGGTTGGAAATAATATGGCGCCTTTTTTTATCCAGGATGCCATTAAGTTCCCCGACATGGTTCATTCTATAAAGCCGGAACCACATCACGAAATGCCGCAGGCTTCGGCAGCACATGATAACTTCTGGGATTTTGTTTCACTCACTCCCGAAACCATGAATATGATCATGTGGGTATTAAGTGATAAATCTTTCCCGCGCAGTTATGCTACCATGGAAGGTTTTGGAGTGCATACTTTCCGCCTGGTAAATGAAAATGGTGAATCGCATTTTTGTAAATTTCACTGGAAGCCAATGGCTGGTGTTCATTCCGTAACTTTTGAAGAAGCATCTATCATTGCTGGTAAGGATCCTGATTTTAACCGCCGCGACCTTTGGGAAATGATTGAAAAAGGAAATTTTCCCGAATTCGAATTAGGTCTGCAGATCATAAAGGAAGAAGAAGAATTTGATTTTGCTTTTGATATCCTGGATGCTACAAAAGTTTGGCCTGAAGAATTAATTCCTGTTCAACGTGTTGGTAAACTAACATTGAACCGCAATCCCGATAATTTTTTCATGGAAACAGAGCAGGTGGCTTTTCATCCTGGAAATCTTGTTCCCGGTATCGACCTTACCAACGATCCCTTATTGCAGGGAAGATTGTTTTCTTACCTCGATACACAACTGACAAGACTGGGTGGTCCCAACTTCGCGCAAATACCCATCAACAGGCCTCATGTTGATGTAGTCAACAACCAGCAGGATGGTTTTATGAGGCAGAATAATATGAAAGGAAGAGTGAATTATTCTCCCAATTCCCTTGGCGGCGGATGTCCTTTTGCTGCAGGTGCAAAAGAAGGTGCATTTACACATTATGCGGAAAAAATTGATGGAGTGAAGATCAAACAACGAAGTGAAAGTTTTGGTGATCATTACAGCCAGGCAAGAATGTTTTATAAAAGCATGTCGGATGCAGAAAAGACACACATTATAGAAGGATTTCATTTTGAGTTGGGAAAGGTGGATCACATGCATATCCGTGAAAGAATGGTACAGCATCTTGCAGTAATTGACAGTGAAATGGCCGCACAGGTTGCAAAAGGTATAGGTGTTAAACCACCCGCAAACATTACTGAAGCAAATATGCCTGAATCTTTAAAAGGAAAGAAAACTTTAGAAGTTTCCAATGCCTTGCGCACGCTGGATCGAAAAGAAAATATTTCTTTGATCAGGGGAAAAAAGATAGCAATACTTGTGGAAGATGGTTTTGATGGGAAGGCATTAAAAACATTGCGTGATGCAATAGAAAAAGAAGGAGGTATGTGCGAGGTTGTTTCAAAAGAATTTGGAAAGAAGAAGGCCGCATCGGGTGATGATGTTGACACCGAAAAAAATTATGTTACCACGGCTGCGGTTTTATATGATGCAGTTTTTATTCCTGGAGGAAAAGATGCAGTGGAAAAAATGAAGAAGATGGGAAAGGTGATGTATTATATCCGTGAAATGTACAAACACTGCAAGCCCATAGCTGCCATTGGAGAAGCTACTCAGCTTATTGAATTAGCCCGGTTACCCGAAACTATTGTGTTTGATGAACCAGCTTCAGATAAAGGTGTAGTAACATCTGCAAATGCCAGCAAGGTAGATGAAGTGGTAAAGTTGTTTGCTAAATCCTTAATCCAGTCACGATTCTGGGAAAGAGAGCAATACAAGGATATGATGCCTGTTTAAGATTTATATATTGGGATGAAGACAGATCTTCCAGTAATTAATGGCAGCATGAAGAAGTTCTTTCAGTTCCTTCATTGAGTTTGGTTTTTGAAAGAAGCCTTGTACCATCAGGTTATAGGCTTCTTCAACAGCCTCTTGTTTGGAGGTAGTGGTAAGAAATACAAAGGGAATTGTTTTCTTGCGCATGCGGTCTATCTCAACTATTTTTCTTCTGAATTCCAGCCCGTTCAGTAATGGCATATTAATATCACAAAGTATCAGGAAAGGCTGTTCTTTCGTATCCATGAGATAATATAAAGCCTTATCAGAATTATTGAAAAATACCAGATCGTTTGAAATTTTTAGATCATTCAATGCTTCTCTTACCATCTCCTGGTCGTCGGTATCATCTTCAATAATTATAATGGGTCCATTCCTTGATGACATAGGTTGCTGTTTAATACAAGGTAAGAAAAAATTGAGCCAGCAAAGGCAAGATAAAATGATTAAGTAATGGTTCGGTTGGTTTAATAAGCGTTGAATTAGGTTTGAAATTCAAATGCAATTCATTTTGTAATTTAGAAGAATACTGAAAGAAATTTTATGAAAGAAAGTTATGGAACCATGGTGGAAACCATAGAGGGTTTAAAAAAGGAAGGATATACGCTTGATTTTAATATTCAGGAAGATTGCATCATTTGTCATTCCAACAAAACAGTTTTATCGCCCGAGGATTTTGAAATAGATAAGATTTACCGGTTTGAAGGCCCTTCCAATCCTGATGATGCCGCTGTGTTGTATGCTATTTCATCTCCAAAGTATAATGCAAAAGGAGTTCTGGTAAATGGGTATGGAATTTATTCCGATCCCGTTTCGGATGCTTTGATGTCAAAGCTTAACAGGCATCATTAAATAATCCTGTTAAGTTTAATTTTTTAAGATGTTCAAAATTACAAGAGTATACAGCGATGGAAAGGGAGAAACTCATTTTGAGGATCTTCATATTTCCATTAGGGATGCAGGCACTATCGGAAAGCTTTCCGAAAAACAAGCTGCAAGCGGAATCATATTTCGCGAAGTAGAACCTACATATGATTATGATTTTCATACTGCTCCTCAAAAGCAATACGTGATCCTTCTCGACGGGGAAATAGAAATCGAAACATCTCTGGGTGATAAAAGGACATTTGTTGCAGGAGATGTATTGTTGTTGGAAGATACTTCAGGTAAAGGCCATAAAACCAGGAACCTGCTTCCACAAAAGAGGAGGTCGATTTTTATAACGATCGATTGAATATTTATCACTTAGATGGTTTATATAATGAGAAAAAAAAGCCGGAAAATAGGATCACCGGCTTTATTAATTTTTTTGGGAAGAAGTAGCTTGAAAATTAAGCATTCATTCCACCGTCTATAACCTGGGTGGTGCCAGTAATGTATTTACTTTCATCACTTGCTAGAAATACTACCAATTGTGTAATTTCTTCAGGAGTTGCATATCGGCCCAATGGAATTGCTTTTTCCATTTCTTTTTTTGCAGTTTCTGCCTGTCCGGGTGCAAATCCATCTTCCAGCGATCGCATCATGCGGTTATCTACCGGTGCAGGGTTAATTGTATTCACCCTTATTTTGCGCGAAGCAACTTCCAGTGCAAGGTTTCTCATTAAGCCAACAACGGCGTGTTTACTGGCTGTATAGGCACTCACATCCGGCCCGCCGGCTATACCTGCACCCGAGGAAGTAAGAATGATACTTGCTCCTTCATTCAGGTATGGTAATACATATTTATTTCCCAGCCATACACCTTTTACGTTTACTGCAATTACTTTATCAAATACATCTTCAGGGTATTCAACAACAGGTTTTACCACTCCTTCGATTCCTGCGTTGTTAAAGAAGATGTCTATTTTGCCAAATGCGTCTACCGCATCAGTTACATATTTTCTAACGTCTTCTGATTTCGTAACGTCTGCTGCACGATACTTTACATTTTTTCCTCCGAGTTCTTTTGCGGCTTCACTCAATGCTTCTTCTTTTAAATCTACCAGGAAAACTTTTGCGCCCTGGTCCAGAAATAACCTGGCAGTTGTTTTACCAATACTTCCTGCTCCGCCTGTAATAATTGCGGTTTTATTTTCTAATCTTTTCATAACAAATAATTTAAATGAATAAAATAATTCAGAATATTCCCGGGGTTGTATTTCTAAAGAGGTGGATAAGAATACAAAAGTGAAAAGCGGGAATGTTTAATTGATACTGCAAAGTTATTGCGATGCCCCTGTCTGCCCATTGACTATAGCTAAGAATTGGGATTGATAAACATCAAGCGTGCTATGTATTCATTTATTATTAATTGGTCTTTTCAGCTCATATCATATCAAAACGTATCACGTAGTTATTTGAATTTTAGCACCCCCCCCACGAACGGTACGTTTAGGCAGGTGTATCTGGATCTTCGGAAACGGCTTTGGTTACTAATTGAATACAAAAAAAAGTAGCCTCGACAGGAATCGAACCTGTATCTGGAGCTTCGGAAACTCTTATACTATCCATTGTACTACGAGGCCAAAAAGAGTGCGGAGAGCGGGGAGCGGAGTGCGACGTTTTCCGCTAATACTCTCACTTAATTAGTCCATGTGCATTGGTGGCAAAGATCTTTACGGCAATGGCCAGCAAAACTACACCAAAAAACTTCCTTACAGCAATCAATCCTGCAGGCCCTAAAATTCTTTCAATAAGTTTAAGGCTTTTTAAAACGGCATAAACAACCACCAGGTTCAGTAAAATTCCAAATAATATGGTTGACTGTGAATAGTTGGCTTTTAATGATATTATAGTGGTGAGGGTTCCCGAACCGGCGATCAGGGGAAATGCAATTGGGACGATAGTTGACGAGCGAACATCTTTTTCACTTTTAAAAAACTCTGCTCCCAAAACCATTTCAAGTCCCAGGATGAAGATTACAATAGAACCTCCAACAGCAAAGGAACCCACATCCAGGCCTAAAAGGCTTAAAAATGGTTCTCCCAGGAATAAGAACAATATCATTAATCCTCCTGAAAAAATAGTGGCTGTAAATTCTCTTATGCCACCCATCTTTGATTTTAAAGTGATCAAAATAGGTATCGATCCAATAATATCAATGATGGCAAATAATGTGAAACTTACCGTTAGCAGGTCTTTAATGTTAAGATCCATGTATTAAAGTTATATTCAATAATCATGGAAATTGCAAATATATCATGGGTAACCAAGGGGTTTCCCGCTGATCTCGCAGATTGAAACATCCTGTTGAGGTCTTAAACATTCCCTTGCGCAGATAGCGCGGATTAGTTTCCTTAAAGCAACGAGATTTACTGTTTGCCTGAATGAAGGCTCTTAGTACGCTCAGGTTCAGATCTGCGCGATCAGAGCTGGTGCATTTTGCAACAAGCAAATAACTTACATAATCCGCGAAAATCAGCGGGAAATAAAATGTTGTTTCCCGCTGACATATAATTTTTGGCAACCCTATTTATAAAGAAAACCT
This sequence comes from Bacteroidota bacterium, assembly GCA_023429985.1. GTDB lineage: Bacteria > Bacteroidota > Bacteroidia > Chitinophagales > Chitinophagaceae > Flavisolibacter. The sequence continues at coordinate 25,893 of JAEZCV010000138.1, forward strand.
TATTCCTCCATAAGCATTGAAACCTGCCGTACTGTATCCATAAACATCGGCGTATTTCTTATCCAGTATATTGCGGGCATCGGCAAATATTCTCAGCCGGTTTTGTAAAACCGTGTATTCTGCATAGAAATTCAACAGGCTGTATGCATCCAGTTCCATATCTGTTCCCTGGAAAGTTATGGGATCAAAATATATATCCCTGCTTTTCCCAACAACATTCAATTGCAAATTCACATAAAAACTTTTTGAAAGTTGCATCCCCATGAACAAATTCAAATTCGTTTTGGGTCTTCTTATCAGGTTGAAATAACTTGTATCCTTTCCATTTTGCACTGTATGGATGTTGCCATCTACATAACTGAAAAGAGTTTTAAGCTGGAATTTTTCCCCGAAATAAAATTTTCCGTCTATTTCAAAACCATGGTCTTTCTGTTCGTCCTGGTTAATATAGCGCGATTGAAAAGTGGAAGCATCGTAGAAGAAAGCAATAACATCATTTACATCTCTTTTAAACACTGTTGCCCTGATGGCCGAGCGTCGGTCTTTCAATATATATTGCAAACCTCCTTCGAAATTGATGGCTTTCTCAGGTTCAAGCAAAATGTTTCCGTATTCGGAAAACAACTGGTATAAACTGGGAACTTTATAACCGGATGAAACATTTGCAAAGAACTTCAATTTTTTATTTACCAACAGGGAAGGATTTATGTTGAAAGCCTGGTTGTTTCCATAAACAGAATGATGATTAAACCTTCCTCCTGCTTCAATTGTAAAATTATTTTGTTGATAATGTATCGCAGCATATAAACTTTTCTGCGATTGCTTAATACTGTCGCCACTGTAAGAAAATGGAATGGGTGCCGGATCAAAAATAGTTTGCATTACCGCATCAAAATCAGTATTGGAACTACGAAGATCTGTTCCCGCTGTGATCCTGAATTTTTGAACGGGAATAACAGCAAACAGTTCGGCATAATGTTCCCTTGCTATATACCTTGCCTGGTTATAAAAATAAAATCCGTTAACTGTAGAAGAATCATCCAGGTAACTTCTGTTAGTGTGATGATACTGGTATAAAAGGTTCAGTGTTGTACGGCGGATCTTTACACTGTTGCGCAATCCCATTTGCAGGTTCTTTGCTTTGTAATCAAAATCCTTTTCATCGGTAAAAGCATCCTGGTCAAGGTCACCGCTGTTCCAGCTATATCGTACAAAGGGCTGAAACTTTAATTTATCAGAAGCATCTATTTCCAGTGAAGCCTGTACATTATTTTGTTTAAAGCCATCCTTATCAAATTCCTGCGAAACGTTTTCAGGTTTTTCTGCTTCCGAAAAGCCATCAGTTGAAATGCGGCTGAATCCTGCATTATATCGAATGTTCTTCTTACCTCCATTTACTCCAAGATTGTATCTTAAAGTATTGAAACTTCCATAATGCGCAACTGCATTGAATGAAGGCTGGGTACTTCCTTTTTTTGTAATGATGTTGATCACACCTGCAATGGCATCACTTCCGTAAAGCGTTCCCTGGCTCCCTTTTAAGATCTCGATCCTTTCAATATTATCTATAGGAAAATACCGGATATCGAAATTGCTGCCAATGCCTGATGCATCGTAAACCGGGATGCCATCTACTGTAATCAAACTATGATCAACCTTGGCTCCGCGGAGGTAAACATTTTTTTCTTTCCCTGGGTTATTGGTATAACCATTAATAAAAACACCTCCTAATTCACCAAGCACCTGGGAAAGATCCCTGCTGCCTGCTTTTTCCAGTTCCTCACGGGTAATGGTAACAACCACCTTTCCCGTTTCGGTTGTTTTGGTTGAATACTTGTTCGCGGTTAGCACTACATTGTCTAATAATGTACTGTCCTGGGCTGATAGGTGACTGCCAAAAATTATTGCAGTCACAGTGAAAATCTTTTTCATAATTGATTTTTTTTGTGACTGCTTCCGGAAAATAAAGAGAAGATAATAGCATTATCATCTCTGCTTTTCGCCCGAAAGCATTGAATTCATTTAAAACTGGCAGGTCTTCTGGCTTTCCTTTCAACACCTTCCCGTCTAATGACAGTGGTTTTATGTTTTTCCGCAAGCGGAAAGGATTACAGCTACGGGGATAGCGCCGGAATTACACCGGCTTCCCTTTTCATCCCGCAAATGCGGGAACCAATTTGAAGCAAATGTAGGGGAGGAACCAGTTACCCGTCAAAATTTTTATAACACGTGCAGAAGTGCTTTGAGAAATAAGGGAATACAAATGCTATTTATTATTTTTACCCAAGTGAAGAAGCCTTTATCACAAATAACTTTTGATTTTTTAACGCCCCGGGATAATGAGCCGGAGGATATCAAAACAATTGGTAAAGAAGAGGCAATCGATGAAAAGGAATTTTTATCAGGAACTCCTGTCTCTAAAAGATCTTCTACAAAAGAAATTAAAAGTACAAGAGGAAGAAAATCATTAAAGGAGAACGAAGCATATATCGATCTAGTAGAAGTTCCGGATGATGAGATTCTTTTCAGCAAACAATATTATTCAATTGGCGAAGTGGCCACGATGTTCCATGTAAACACGTCTTTGATCAGGTTTTGGGAGAATGAATTTGATATACTGGAACCACGCAAGAATCGCAAAGGCGACAGGTTTTTTAAGCCTTCTGATATTAAGAACCTCCAAATGATCTACGATTTGTTGCGTAGAAGAAAATTCACTATTGAAGGTGCAAAGGATTTTATAAAAAAGGATAAACAATCAAGGGAGAAATACGAAATGGTTCAATCCCTGCAGAAACTAAAAGGATTTCTCTGCGAACTAAGAGCTAATTTGTAATACAATTTAACAGGATTCTTTCTCAGCATTCATCCACCCGGCTTAATTTTGGAAATCAATTCTTGCCATGAAAAAATTACTTTTTATTCTCTTCGTATCATTTATTACATCATCTGTTTATGCCCAGCCCCAGGTGGTTACAGAAGCCAGTGGAGAAAAGATTCTAATTGGTTTTATGGAAAAAAAGGACCTTTCAGGTGAACAGGGTTTTTCGTGGTATGTACCTAACCAGCAAAACTATACTCCCAATGCAAAAGCGCTGGAAAGATTGACAGCGCAAAAAGATTCTGTTCATATCATGGTTTTTGGCGGCACATGGTGTGATGATACCAGGAACATACTTCCCAAATTTTTGCGTCTTGCAGAACTGGCGGGATTTCCCGACGACAGGATAACGCTTATTGGTGTAGACCGCAGTAAAAAAGCCATCCATAATTTAACCGAAACCCTCAACGTATACAACGTTCCAACCATTATTGTTTTTAAAAATGGTAAAGAAACTGGAAGGGTAGTTGAATATGGAAAATATGGCTTGTTTGATAAGGAGCTGGGGGAGATACTTTGAGGTATAAGGTTTAGTTGTTTAGGCGTTTAGTTGTTTAGTCGTTTAGATGTTTAGTTGTTTAGTCGTTTAGATGTTTAGTCGTTTAGATGTTTAGTCGTTTAGTATAGATATAACATGTAACAATTCCTCAACTAAAAATAAAATGCTTTTTAAAGGAGGACCCCCTAAACGCCTAAACGCCTAAACACCTAAACAAAAAACAAATGACATTTAAAAACCAAACCCTAACCCCTTAAACTTCTCTATTCGCCTCCCCGATCTTTATCTCCATCCTTTCCATCGTTCTTAAAATAAAATAATTGATCTTTTGTTTGGCTTCGGTGAATTGTGTCCATGGAATGGGTGGCGTAAAGAATTCTATAAACAATAAATATCCCTGTGTTTTAATATCATTCAGCAATACGGTTGAAGATGATATTTCTGGAATGGCAGCAATGAAAGATCGTATTTCATCAGACAGTCCCTCGATCTTTGCAGGTGTTGTTTCCAGGTCGAGGTAAATATTTAATACTCCTCTTATTTGCGATCGCATGGAAACATTATCAACGATACTGTCCACCATTTGTTTGTTTGGTACCGTAACATAAGATTTGTCAGCAGTCCGCAACCTGGTGCTTCTCAGTCCAATTCTTTCTACCGTTCCGGAAAAACTGTTCACTTTCACAAAATCGCCTGTGGTGAAAGGTTTGTCGAAGAAAATGATAAATGATGCGATCAGGTTTTCCAGGCTTTCCTTCATGGCCAGTGCAATGGCAGCACCCACAATGCTAAGTCCAGTAAGCAAGGCTCCAATATTATATCCAAAAGCAAATTTTAGAATAAGCAGGAAACCAATGATCAGCAAGATCACTTTTAAAAAATCGCGGAAAAAAAGAAGTACCTGCTTTACGCCCTGCGAGTGGTGTTCCGGCGATCTTTTTTCCAATACATAAGCAATATAATCCACCACCCTAAGTAAAAGCCAAGTAAATACAACCAGTTGCACAATGATGGCTATGGAAAGTAAAACTTTGCTAAAGGGATATTTATAAATAAGAAAGTTAAGGGTAGAAGGAAAATTCAGCCTGTATAAAGTGGCTATTGTTACGGCAATCACCAAAAATATTCCTAATGGTTTTACAATAAGATCTTTGAATTTTACTTCATCAAAATCTTTCCATATGCGGCGAAACCAGGAGCTTAAAAATCCAATAAAATATTTCGAGATCAGACGGTTCAAAACCAGCACAAAGAATATAACGCCGGCCGCCCACAAATAACTTCTAACTGAATTATCCAGAATTATTTCATCCATCTTGTCGTGAACATTAGGAGCAAAATACAATTCTTTAAATTATCTAAAAGGATTTTTCATTATTAATACCTGAGCCGGTAAATATGCAGGGAATCAGTGGAGAATAAAACCAGCCGGCCGGGACTTAAAAACGACCCGGGTAAAATAGTATTGGTTGCGGGGAAAGGTTTTTTTGTTTCAAAAGCACCGGGGCCATTGTAAATATTCAGCTGGTTATTACTTGTATATGCCACTCGCCCCGAATGTATGCTTATACTGTTCCAGTTAGTTACAGGAAGTCTTTTTCTGAAAGTTCCGTAATTATCAAAAATGTAAACACCTTTGGCAGTATCGGCCAGGTAAAGGCTTCCACTTTCGTTGAATATTCTGGTTGGCTGAATACTTTCATTAAATACCATCCGGAAGTCGGGAGTGCTCATCAGAATATTTCCCTGGTCGTCAACTTTCTTAAGCTTATTGTCAAATTCATCAAATATCCAGAGATGGTTGTCGTAAGATAATCCGGCCGCCGAAGGCTGGTAAATATTTACTTTTCGAAGGTCCAGAACCGATCGTTGTGCCAGGAACCGATCGAGTATCACAACGGTGGAGAAATCTTTATAAAATAAAACCGGGCGAAGTGGATTGGAAATATCAATCGAGTGCAGCTTACCTAAATTTCTTACCTGGTTATAAATGGCAATTGAATCACCCTTCGGACTAAACTTTCTTACCTGGCCGGTGGAAGAAATTACATAAAGCTGGTCGAGGTTATCTATGGCAACATCGGCAACGTCGCCTGTAAAACTTCTTATGAATACAAAACCTGTATCGGCCTGGGAAAAGCCGGCTTGAAATATTGCCAGGAATAATAT
>JAEZCV010000162.1 GCA_023429985.1 Bacteroidota bacterium
GGGTAGGCAGGGGTTCGGAGAAAAGCTATTGTATACTGATGACATCAAACCAGTTAGGAAATGATGCCAGGGAAAGAATGAAAATCATGACCTCAACTTCCAATGGTTTTGAAATTGCAGAAAAGGATCTGGAGCTGAGAGGGCCGGGAGAAATTGAAGGAACCCGGCAAAGTGGTGCGCTTAATTTTAAACTGGCAGATATAGTAAAAGACAAACCAGTTCTGGACGTGGCAAGGGAAATGGCCTCGCTGCTGGTTGAAGAAGATCCGGACCTGGAAAAACCCGAACATTATTTATTAAGAAATTACCTCATGTCACTGGAAGGTAAAACCCCGTGGAGCAAAATTTCTTAACATGACATTGCACAACAATTTCAAGAATAAATAGTTAATTTCAGAAAACATTGAACTCCATTCGATACATATTTACAACGACCCTGCTTTTTCTTGGTTTTTTACTGTCAGCACAGAACATTCAGTTCATTGAAAACAAAGGACAATGGGATAAAAAAGTGTTGTTCCAGGGCGATGTTTCAGCAGGATCTTTCTTTATCCGTCCTGATGGATTTACCGTGTTGCAACACAAGGCCGAAGACTGGGAGCAACTGGGAGAGGCGCTTCATAATAAGAACAGGGGGAACGCTTCTCCGCTGGTATTGAATTCCCATGTTTACCATGTAACATTCGTAAACGCAAATCCGGCTGCTCAGGTAATTTCCGATAAACCTTTATACACCTATAATAATTATTTTATTGGTGATGATCCTTCCAAATGGGCATCGGAATGTCGCATCTTCCAGGGTATTACTTTAAAAGAAATCTATCCCAATATCGATATTCGTTATTATTCCGACCAGGGAACCTTGAAATATGATTTCATTGTACGCCCTGGTGGCAGGGTTTCCGACATCGTTTTAAAATATGAAGGAGCCGATAAACTGGAGATCAAAAAAAAGGAATTACATATTACTACATCCGTAGGTGTACTTCGTGAATTGAATCCTTACACCTACCAGTTTAATGATGATGGTAAGGTTGAAGTGCCGGCTAAATTCACCTTAAGAAACAACGAGGTGAGGTTCGATATAAAAAATTATGATCCCTCAAAAATTCTTACTATCGATCCCACGTTGATATTTTGTTCTTTTTCAGGAAGCACGGCCGATAACTGGGGATTTTCAGCAACTTATGGTCCGGATGGTAGTTTGTTCGGAGGGGGAATTGTTTTCGGACAGGGATTCCCTACCAATACAGGCGCCTTTCAGCAGAATTACGGCGGCGGTATAAATTGCCACGGAGGTGGATTTGATATAGGTATCATTAAATATACGCCCGACGGAACCAACCGTGTTTATGCAACTTATATTGGAGGTTCCGCCGATGAAATGCCTCACTCGCTGATTTCAGATCCCGAGGGAAATTTGATCATTGGAGGAAGAACAAATTCAGGGAATTATCCTACAACGGGTCCTTTGCTGGGAACCCCCGGCGGTTGGGATATAGTAGTTACAAAACTAAATGCCGCCGGTTCGGCCCTCATTGGTTCCAGGCGTTTAAGTGGCAGCCTGGATGATGGAGCCAATATTGATCCCTGTGGTGGCAGCCCCAATACTTCTTTATTGCAAAATTATGGCGATGAATCGAGGAGCGAGGTGAATATAGACCCCCAGGGAAATGTATATCTTGCTTCCAGCACTCGTTCCAATAATTTTTATACGTTGAATGCCATTCAGCCGGCACCGGGTGGCGGCCAGGATGGAGTGATCATTAAATTTAATCCCACACTTTCTGCCGTATTATTCAGTACATATTTCGGCGGCAGCCAGAACGATGCGGCCTATGTAATAGCCATTCATCCTAATGGAAATATTTATGTGGCTGGAGGAACCGAAAGTTCCAATCTTCCGGGTACAACAACAGGCACAGTGGGGCCTGCAATAAACGGTTCAATCGATGGGTTTATAACAATACTTGCTCCTGATGGTTCAGCATTTATAAATACCACTTATATAGGTACGGGCGCTATAGACCAGGTATATGGCATCCAGATCGATCGGGCAGGGTTTCCTTATATCATGGGACAAACAAGAGGGAGTTGGCCCATTATAAATGCACCATGGAGCCAGGCAAATGGAAAACAGTTCATTGCCAAATTACAGCCTAACCTTTCGGCCTACGTTTATTCAACGGCTTTTGGAAAGGGCGAAGCTTTCCCGGATATTTCTCCGGTAGCCTTTTTAGTTGACCGGTGCGAAAATGTATATGTGTCGGGCTGGGGTGGTAGTGTTGGCGGATTTTTAAATGCCGGTGTGCAGGGATTGCCTGTTACGCCGGGGGCTTTTAAATCTTCCCCCGATGTTAATGCCCAGGGAATTGGTCAGGATTTTTACTTTTTTGTTTTGCAAAGAAATGCCACCGCTCAATTGTTTGGAAGTTTCTTTGGCCAGAACACCGGCGCAACAAATGCCAGCGGCGACCATGTGGATGGTGGAACCAGCAGGTTTGATGAAAATGGAGTGATCTACCAGGCTATTTGCGCCAGCTGCGCTTCTAATCTGCCATTTCCTACAACACCGGATTCATGGGCTCCATCTAAACCGGCAGCTACCAACTGTAACCTGGCTGTTGTAAAAATTGGCTTCGACCTGGCAGGTGTAAGCGCAGGGGTGCAACCAACCATTGATGGAAAAGTTCGCGATACGGCAGGTTGCGTTCCGCTGACGGTGCTGTTCAGGGATACTGTTTTAAAAGCAGTTAGCTATGAATGGAATTTCGGCGATGGCAACTCCGCGGTTTCAGTGAATCCAGAAGTTCCCCATACCTATACCAGCGTTGGTACTTACCAGGTAATGCTGATTGCTATCGACTCTTCCAGTTGCAACATTCGCGATACCTCCTTTATTACAATTGTTGTTGGAGACCTACGTGCCCAACTCGATTTTAATGCTGTGAAACTCGATCCTTGCGATTCTTTTAAATACAGGTTCGATAATCTTTCGGTGGCTCCTCCTCCCAGGCCCTTTGGAAATGATATCTGGGAATGGAATTTTGGTGATGGCAGTGCCCCTGTAATATCTTCCTTAAACGATCCTGTTTTTCATAATTATGCTTCGCCGGGAACCTATAATGTTCAATTGATTTTAAAGGACAGCGTATACTGTAATTATCCCGATACCCTTGTTAAGCAGGTGCGTGTGGCAGTATTGGTTGATGCCGATTTTACCACCCCGCCTAGTGGTTGCGCACCTTATGAAGCCGGGTTTACAAATACTTCCACAGGAGGTCAAAATTTCACCTGGGATTTTGGCGATGGCAATACCTCAACCGATGTTAACCCAACGCATACTTATGTTAACCCCGGAACCTATGTTGTTACACTTACGGCTGTAGATTCGGCAACCTGTAATATAACCGACACCCAAACATTTACCATTCTTGTGCAGGACAAGCCAACTGCAGATTTTACGGCTTCTCCACAACCGCCACTAGTTAATACGCCCATATCATTCACCAATAATTCAAGTATGGATGCCACCAGCTTTAAATGGCTGTTTGGTGATGGCGATTCGCTGGAAACCACATCAAGAAATGTAATTCAGCATGAATACAATGCAACCGCCACATGGAATGCCTGCCTGATAGCTTATAACCTCGCCGGCTGTCCGGATACGGTTTGTAAAGAAGTAAGAACAATGGTAGAAGCAGCTCTTGATGTTCCCAATGCGTTTACCCCTAACAGTAATGATGTTAACAGCAGGGTGATGGTGCGTGGTTATGGAATTGCAAAACTCAAATTTGTAGTTTATGCCCGGTGGGGAGAAAAGGTATTTGAATCAAACAATAAAAATGTAGGATGGGATGGAACATTTAAAGGTAAACCGCTTCCTATGGATGTTTATGCCTACACTGTGGAAGCAGAATTTACCGATGGCACCCGGGTTACAAAAACGGGAGATATAACCCTAATCAGATAAAGGATTTTAAAATGAGGTTCATAAAAATATTAATGCTTGTAGCCTCGGGGCTTGCAGGAGCTGCTTCAGCCTCGGCCCAGGACCTGCATTTCAGCCAGTTCTTTAATTCACCTCTAACCACCAATCCTGCTAATACCGGGTTCATCCCGGATGGTGATTACCGCCTGGGTATGAATTTCCGAAATCAATGGTCTTCTCTAATGGCCCTTCCTTATAAAACAATGAGTGCTTTTGGCGATGTGCAACTTATGAAGGACCGCTTTGAAAATGGCTGGCTGGGCGCCGGCGCTGTTATTCTACGCGATGTTGCCGGAAGCGGAAATCTTACCTCCACAAAAATTTATGGGTCGGTGGCTTATCACCAGATGATGGGTTACTCAAGTTTATTAAGTCTCGGCTTCAATATTGGTTATGCCAATAAATCAATAAACACCTCTAACCTTAAATTCCCCGACCAGTTTGACGGAAAGTTTTTTGATAATAAGCTCCCAACCAGTGTAATGCTCAATTCCAATAATATTGGTTACCTGGATATGCAGGTAGGAATGAATTATGCTTATTTCCCTACAGAGAATGTTTATATAAATACAGGTTTCTCTGTTCATCATGTAAACAGGCCAAGAGAATCTTTTTTTGCTGATGATAATGGATTTGATAACAGGATACCCATGCGGTATATAGGTTTCCTCAACGGCAGTTTTAAACTGAATAACCAGGTGATCATCAATCCAAATATTTATTACACAAAACAGGCTACTGTTGATGAACTGGTAGGAGGTATCAATGCACACTACAACCTTTCCGGCGATGGTGAATATATTCTGATTGCCGGTGCTTACTATAGACACCAGGAATCTATAATTCCAATGGTAGGACTGGGATATAAGGATTTTACCATGACCTTTTCCTATGATGCAACTATTTCTACCCTGAAGAATTACAATAATGGGAGAGGCGCATTTGAATTTTCACTTATTAAACAGGGTATTATCAACCCTGGAAGCAGGCAGGTTACTCCCTGTCCCAGTTTTAAATCTTATTAGGTTTTCCTTTTTAATATTTCATCTTTTGAACGAATTTTACGCTCAGAAACATTTTCATGCTTACAATCGAAAATCATAATACAGCAATTGCCCACCTGGAGTCCTTTAGAAAGATCGCAGGATCTGAAAATGTTTATGTTGATGAAGAAGTGCTGTCGGCTTATGCCTCCGATGAAACGGAAGACCTTCACTTTTTACCCGATGTTGTAATTAAGCCTGCAACTGCAGAAGAGATCAGTGCTATACTGAAGATCTGCAATGAACATAAAATTCCGGTTACTCCCCGCGGTGCGGGAACGGGATTAAGTGGTGGCGCTCTTCCTCAATTGGGCGGTGTATTGATTTCGGTTGAAAGGCTGAATAAAATTATCCTGGTTGATGAAAGAAACCTGCAGGTGATCACGGAATCCGGAGTAATAACAGAAGTTCTCCAGGATGCGGTTAAGGAAAAAGGATTATTCTATCCTCCCGATCCCAGCAGCCGTGGCTCCTGTATGATCGGCGGAAATATTGCAGAAAACTCCGGTGGACCCAAGGCAGTAAAATATGGCGTGGTAAAAGATTATGTGCTGAACCTGGAAGTGGTGCTTCCAACGGGAGAGATCATCTGGACGGGGGCCAACGTTTTAAAAAACGCAACAGGCTATAATCTTACACAGCTAATTGTGGGCAGCGAAGGAACGTTGGGAATTGTTACAAAAGCAGTATTAAAACTGGTTCCTCTTCCAAAATACGATTTATTAATGCTGGTGCCATTCCGTAACCCGGAAAAGGCCTGTGCTGCAGTGAGTGCCATTTTCACCGCCGGCTATACACCCAGTGCCATGGAATTTATGGAACGCGATGCACTGGAATGGGTAATGCGTTTTGTGGATAATTCCATTGTGGCCATTGATGATGATATTCAGGCTCACCTTCTTATAGAAGTGGACGGAAATGATGTTGAAGTGCTGATGAAGGATATGGAAGGTATTGCAGCAATTGCCATGGAATTTGATTGCGCCGAAATACTTTTTGCCGAAGATGCTCAACAGAAAGCTGAATTGTGGAAACTCAGGCGCAGGGTAGGAGAAGCTGTGAAATCGCATTCTATTTACAAGGAGGAAGATACTGTGGTTCCCAGGGCCGAATTGCCGGTTTTATTAAAGGGCGTAAAAGAAATTGGAAAAAAATATGGTTTTCATTCTGTTTGTTATGGACATGCAGGAGATGGAAATTTACATGTAAACATCATTAAAGGAGATTTGTCTGATGAACAATGGAATGGGTCTCTGAAAACAGGCATCCGCGAAATATTCGAACTGGTAAAACATCTTGGAGGAACCATAAGTGGTGAACATGGCATTGGCCTGGTGCAGAAAGAATACCTGCCTATTGTTTTCAATGATGTGCAAATGAGATTAATGCGCCAGGTTAAATTGGCTTTTGACCCCAATAATATTTTGAACGCAGGAAAAATTTTTGACCTATGAGTTATCGCCATGCATATAAAAATGATTTTCGATTGCTGCAGTGGGTATCGGTAATGATGATAGGCGGCATTGTAGTATTTGCCGTACTTATTCATTTTTATAACGGTAATCGCGTGGCCTTCATGCATGACCACCCTTCTGAAAAATATTTCTTCCCTGCACTTATCATACTTTGTTTAGCCGGATTATACGTGGCACGGTTCATCTATTCCAGGCGTATGGGCTATATACATATTGACTCGGTAACAGTGGCCAGCCGGATGAACCAGTATAAAACCACCCATTTCCTCCACAATGCAATTTGCGAAATACCTGCAATTCTTTCTATAGTGTGTTTTATGTTATTCGGCAATTATATCTACCTGTTTTTTGTTGCCCTGGTGCTGGCAGAATTGATCAGTAAATTCCCAACAAATAACAGGATCAACGATTCCATAAGCCTGCTCAAATTTTAATTATGAAAAAATGTCTGCTCCTTTTGGGATTTATTTCAGTTTCGATATTTGGTTTTACGCAGGAAGAAGATTCCGACGGCGGAAGGTTTTTCTTTGGCGGAAATTTTGGACTTTCCTTCGGTGACCTTACTCTTATTAATATTTCGCCCCAGCTTGGATACAGGTTTAGCAATTTTCTAGCTGCTGGAGCTGGAATAAACGGCCAGTATGTAAGTTTAAAAAGCAGGTACTCAAACGGTGACCCTTATTCTAAATCATCGCGCGGTGTAGCAGGTTTGAATATTTTTGGGCGTATATATCCCTTGCAACAAATTATGCTGCAGGTTCAGCCTGAAGCCAACTATATTTTTGGAAAGGAAATCCTTTATGGCAACCCAAACCAGGAGTATAAATTAGATCCATCCATAGTTCCCAGCTTCCTTATTGGAGCTGGCGCCGTAATGCCTGCCGGTAGAGGTTCTTTTATCGCTTCTCTTTTTTACGATGTTTTGCAGGATCCGAAAGCTCCCTATGGAACAAGACCTTTTGTGAATTTTTCCTATAATATTGGTATCCGCTAAAGGTGATTTTTCAATTCATCCGGAGATTTCAAAAAATATACCTGCTCATTCAGATTACCATATAAAAATCCTTCAGCAGAAAGGTGATCCATATGCGCCTTCAGATGGTTATAAAAGCCTCCTGAGTTCAGGATAAATATTTTTTTATCATGAATGGACAGCTGGTTCCATGTAAGCATCTCAAACAGTTCGTCCAGTGTTCCAAAACCTCCTGGAAGAATGATGGCTGCATCGCATAATTCGTACATCTTGCGTTTTCTTACATGCATATCTTCCACCACCAGCAGTTCACTTATATTCTCGTGCTGGTGTTCCCACTCAATTAAAACTTTCGGAATAACACCACGTACAATTCCCCCCTTTTGCATTACAGTATCGGCTACCACTCCCATTAATCCATTTCTTCCTCCACCATAAATCAGTTCAATTTTCCTTTCGGCCAGCAGGGAAGCAAGTGCCCTGGCATCATTAGTATATATATCATTAGTTCCTGCCCTCGATCCGCAAAAGATGGCCATTTTTCTAATTTCACTCATAATCGAATTTGAAGCAAATGGAAAACAAATTTTTCTATCTTCAAAAAATACTGATGTTTGCACCTAATTCTTTTTCAAAACTTAAAGTATGTCACCAGCTTTATTGTTATCGTTTGTAGTAGGATACTTCCTTTTATTATTGGTAGTGGCCTTTTATACCTCGCGAAATGCGAATAACGAATCCTTTTTCATAGGAAACAAAAGCTCCAACTGGATGGTGGTTGCTTTTGGAATGATTGGAACATCTTTAAGCGGAGTAACTTTTGTAAGCGTGCCTGGTGCAGTGGGAAAACCATTTGGCGGAGGCTTTGAAGCATTTACCTATTTCCAGATAGTAATTGGTTACGTGATCGGGTATTTTATTATTGCATTTGTATTGCTTCCGCTATATTATAAACTTAACCTTACTTCTATTTATAACTATTTGAGTAAACGCCTGGGTTTTGTTTCTTATAAAACCGGGGCATCATTCTTTATTTTGTCCAGGACCCTGGGGGCAACTGCCAGGCTTTACCTTGTAGTGGCCATTTTGCAACTGGCCATTCTCGACAGTTATAATATTCCATTCTGGGTTACCACGCTGGTCATTCTGATCATGATATTATTGTACACTTACGAAGGTGGGGTAAAAACAATTGTCTGGACCGACATGCTGCAAACCACCTGTATGCTGGCCGGCCTTGTTATTTGTGTTGTTTATATTTTGAATAATATGAACATTGGATTTGGAGAAGGAGTTAAACAATTGTCTGAAGCCGGTTATACCACGCTTTTTGTTTCTGACCCGAACAGTAAACTCTTCCTCCTCAAACAAATTCTTGCAGGTGCATTCATTACTATCACCATGACAGGTATGGACCAGGAGATGATGCAGAAAAATATCAGTGTAAGAAATCTTAAGGATTCTCAGAAGAATATGATCACTTTTTCCATCATCCAGGCCGCTGTTGTGCTGTTGTTTCTTTTTCTTGGAGGATTGCTTTATGTGTATGCTACAAGTATGGGAGGCCAGTATCAGCAGGTAATGGAAAATGGTGAAATGGTAACAAAGTTTATGTTGCCGGTGGATGGGCAAAACGTTAATGTTCTGGGAGATTCTATCTTCCCCACCATTGCTTTGGGAGAAGGCATTGCTCCCATCATCTCTGTTATTTTTATCATCGCCCTCATATCAGCTCTCTTTCCAAGTGCCGATGGTGCCATCACTGCTCTTACTTCATCTTTTTGTATAGATATTTTAGGATTGAAAAGAAGAAAGGACTGGACGGACAAGGAAAAACATAAAATCCGTAAATCGGTTCACCTTGTTTTTGCCGTTGTATTCCTGTTATTTGTAATGGTATTTAAATGGGTGAACAGTTCCAGCATGATTGGTGTTATTCTTAAAGTGGCCACTTATACTTATGGTCCTTTGTTGGGTCTTTTTGCTTTTGGAATTCTTACAAAAAGAAGAGTTGCCGACAAATTTGTGCCCATCATTGCCGTGGCAGCTCCGGTGATCTGCTTTTTCCTGGATACATTCCAGGCAGAAATTTTTGGCGATTTCCAGATTGGCCTTGAATTAATCATTATTAATGGTTTACTTACTTTCATAGGTCTCTGGCTTATTTCAAAACCATTCGATGGAAGCTATTCGCTGGATGCGGAAAGAACCGAAGGACCTTCACTCGACTTTGAGAAAAAGGAAAATAAATAATTCCTTATACATGAATATTACACATCCGCTGGCACAACAATACGTGGAAAAATATTCCAGTCCGGAAGATGTAATCTTAAAGGAGATCGCCGAGTTTACGTATAACCATCACGCTCACCCTCACATGCTCAGTGGCCATTTGCAGGGTAAATTGCTGGAAACCATAAGCAGGATGGTTCAGCCCAACAGGGTTCTGGAGATAGGATGTTTTACCGGTTACAGTGCTATTTGCCTGGCTGCCGGGTTAAAAGATAAGGGCCTGTTGCATACAATTGAACTGCGTGAAGCAGATGCAGCGATCGCGGCAGGATATATCAATCGAACGGTATACGCAAACCAGATTAAAATACATATCGGTGAAGCTGTAAAGATCATCGGTGAACTCGATGAATTCTGGGACCTTGTTTTTATTGATGCTGACAAGGAAAACTATATAAATTATTTTAACCTGGTAATTGACAAAGTGCGGCCAAATGGTTTTATTTTAGCGGATAACGTGCTTTTTCACGGGCAGGTGCTGGAAGAAGAAATTAAGGGCAAAAATGCAAAGGCCATCCAGGCTTTCAACGATTTTATACAATTGAGAAATGATGTTGAAAAACTGATGTTGCCTGTAAGGGATGGACTTTACATATTGAGAAAGCTGCTCTGATTACTAATAGTAAACCTATATCATCCAATGAGAAAACTCTTAACCCTCCTGTTCATTCTTTCCATTACAACAGGAGCAGCTCAAAAATCCCAGGCTATCAAAGATTATATTGAAACCTACCGGGAAATTGCCATTGAAGAAATGATACGCACCGGGGTTCCGGCCTGTATTACACTGGCACAGGGAATTCATGAATCAAGTGCAGGTCAGAGCCACCTGGTAAAAAAATCAAATAATCATTTTGGAATTAAATGCAAATCCGACTGGAAGGGTGAATCGGTTAGCCATGATGATGATGCCCGTGGTGAATGTTTCAGAAAATATGATGATCCTATAGATTCTTACCGCGACCATTCAGATTTTCTCAAGTACCGTAAACACTATGCTTCTCTTTTTGAACTGGATCCAACCGATTATGAAGGCTGGGCCTATGGACTGAAAAAAGCCGGCTATGCTACAAATCCCAAATACCCTCAACTGCTTATTCGCATTATTAAGGACTATAACCTGCAGGAATACACGTTAATTGCTTTGGAAAGAATAAATAACCTGAAGGAAAATGATGGTGTGATCCTGGTGAATCAGGCCGAATCTGAAGCTATGTCCCCTGTTGAATCTGCACAGGAAGAAACAAAAATCAGCTATGATCATTTTCCTTCTGGGAAATTCAAGATCAACGATACAAAGGTGATGGTCATTCGCGAAGGCACTTCATACCTTGCAGTTGCCGAAGAAAATGGAATTTCACTGGCGCGCATGTTTGAATTTAACGACATGAAACCGGCCGATATTGCTCCACACGATCATCTAGTGTTCTTACAAAGAAAAAGAAAGACCGGCAGCAATGAATTTCATACGGTAAGCAAAGGAGAGACCCTGCATTATATTTCCCAGGTAAATGGAATCAGGCTGGCCAGCCTGCTTGAGTATAATCTGCTTTCTCCCGATGATAATCCTGCTGAAGGAAGTAAATTATTCCTAAAAGCACCTACCGAAGTGAAGTCCTCAGCTTCTCTAACTTCAGAATCAGGAAATAATACAGTTTCAGAACTGCATTATCATACCGTTCAGCAAAAAGAAACACTTTATGCAATTTCAAAAAAATATGATGTTGCAGTGAACGAAATTATGCAATGGAACAATTTATCTTCTACTGACCTGAAACAGGGACAGGAGATCAGGATCTACAAAAAGAATTCGAATGACTATAAGGGTAAAAGATAAAGAGTTCACCACCTACCTTTCCGAAACCAGCATTCAGGATAAGATCAGGGAAATTGCGTATAATCTAAACCGTGACTACGAAAATAAAAAGCCCCTGTTTATTGCTATTTTAAATGGCTCTTTCATGTTTGCTGCCGACCTGTTTAAGCACCTTACCATTGATGCTGAAATTTGTTTCATTAAACTTGCTTCTTATAAGGGAATGCGTTCAAGTGGGAATGTAATAACCGCAATTGGACTTGACCAGGACCTTTACGACAGGGAGGTGGTGATAGTGGAAGATATTGTTGATACCGGCAAAACCCTTAACGAATTCATTCCAAAATTGCACCATCAGCAACCACGCTCCATAAAAATTGTTGCATTGCTGCACAAACCTACGGCCACAAAATTTCCACTTACAATAGATTATACAGGATTCAGTATCCCCGATAAATTTGTTGTTGGCTATGGATTAGACTATGATGGCCTGGGAAGAAATTTGAAAGAGATCTATAGTTTGGTGGGATAGTGAATGGTGAGTGGTGAGTAGTGAATAGTGAATAGTGATCATTGCTGTCTGGTAAAAATTTCAATTTTCAATTATTACAAAGACTTTATAATTAAACAGGCAGAGATTTGAACCACGGTTTCGCCTTCGGCGAAGCACTAAGACAAGGCCGTGAGGCGAGGTGCCACAGATTATAGTTTTTAATTCTAATCATTTCTCTGCATATCGGAGTGTTTGAGGAACGCTTGATTGCATGTGCTGTGGGCTCCTGTTTGTTCTCTAATGAATGATGATACCTGAGAAGGAACCTGCAGGACAGGCAATACAGCGCGTAATGACTCGTGAGTTAGAAGATTGGAGAGATCTTGCACCTGGAAATCATTTAAAAACCATGATCGACTGTCCTCTAAAAGGATGCAATCTGGATAAAATTGAAATGAAAGGTCTCAGTTAATGAATTTCCACCAAACCTGGGTTCCAAGACCCCTTTAGAAGAATCAAAAAATTTTTACCGTACAGCAATGATTCACCATTCACCACCTGCCTGCCGGCAGGCAGGTTCACCATTCACTATTCACTGTTGTCCGGGGAAAGTTAATTAAATAAAAGGAAAAGGGAAGTTCGAAGACTTCCCCTTTTTTGTTTAGTTTGGAGTTACAACACAACAACTAAACATGAGCAAAAGTACTTTTTTTACCGGA
>JAEZCV010000164.1 GCA_023429985.1 Bacteroidota bacterium
CCTTTGCATTGGCAATGGGAGCGCCGGTATTACGGTGTAAAACAAAGAACGCATCATCGTAATTGATATAGCTGATGTTGGATACATGAAACAATTGAGCTCCCAACAGGTCTTTCCCCGTAACAAAACCACGATTGGCAGCTACCATAATATAATCTCCCAATGGCAATTCGTCGGCCTTTACTTCTACGCGGTGCATCTGGTAATCGCCGGGATTAGGAATTCTTTGTTCCCATTCTTTTACCACCGGCGCACGCAATAAGGCATTCCAGTAATTCTTATCATTTCCTCTATCCAAAAGTTGTCTTATTGCTTCGGTTGATTTAATGATCCGGAAATTGATGGTCTCCATATTCATGTATTCAACCATCACGCGAAATTGAAGTGAGGGAAGATTTACTCTCTCGAGTTGAAAAGAAAACGAAGGAGATTTTATTTGATTCAGCAGGTTGTAGCTGTTGGTCCAGCCTTCATTTTTGATGGCGCTGTCCCTTACCACACTTTCAAGGATCTCTACTGCTTTTATTCTTTTAAAATGGTTGGTACTGTCTTCACCATAAACATATGCTGCAGCCTGGTTATGGAAATACATTGCCAGCAGGTACTGGGCCTGGAATGAAACAGAGCCTTTATATTTATCAATAATATTCTTTAATGCAGCCTCATAAAGTGCTTCTTTATTTTCATGGGTAGAATAGCTGTAAACAAATTGTATCCTCTCCAGGTCGGCATCAATTAGAGCTTCCTTATTCTTATCATTCAAATGGAAAGCCAGCAGTTCCTGGTAAATTTCCAGGGCTTTATGGTGAAGTGAAAGGCTGTCGCGTGTTGAGAAATTAAATTTTGTAAAGCTGTTTGCCGGTGCAAATGCTTCTACCTGGTCAATTTCAAAAGCGTAAGCAGGCTTTTTTATATCTCTTTCATCATTACGAAAATATTGCAGTGCATGATGCGCCAGCAGATCGTAAAGGGTTGGACGAAGATGACGCATATTTCCTTTGATGATGATGGGCTCAAAGGCGGAAACTTTGGTTTGTTTTAATAACCTGCTATTTTCTAAAGATGCCAGATAGTGAGCGGTGATCTGTTTATGAAAATCTTCGATGGTCCAGGTAGCGATATCTGTTTTTACAAAACCTGTTGTTTGGGTGCGGTCATAAAGGCTCCAGCGGTTTTGCTGGTAATAGTTCCAGTAAACACTGGCAACCAGGCTGTGAAGTATTGATCGTGCAGGTTCTTTTGCTGAGGCAATTTCTGTTTCCAGTTCTTTAATGGATAAGGGAAGGTTATTCTCGCGGTTCTGGTTTCTTAACTGAACCATGTATATGAGTGACTTCACCAGCTGGGCATCGTTCTTTTCGGATTTAGCTTTTGTGTAGATCTTTTGCACTTCGGCAAGGGCAGATTGTGGGCGGCCTTCTTTCTCCACAAGGTCTTCCACTTTCTTCCATGCGGCGTCGTAGCTGGACTGTGACATAGCTATGAATGAGGTAAATAAACTTACTAAAACAAATAATATCAGGTGTTTGTACTTCATATTGGATGGTTATTCAGGATCGTACCGGATGCATATTTAGATTGAATTGCATAAACTGCGACCCCTATAAAGGTAAAGAAGCCTGTTTTTTAGAGCGGCTTTAACTTTTGTTTACGGCCGGATCCCTAAACATAAAAGAAATCAGGCAATCACAGCAGCCGGAGGATTTTAATCATGAAAACTAAAATTACCCTATTCATTGCACTCTTTATTTCTGTAGCAGCATTTGCCAGGAATGAAGCCGTATTGACCATTACGATGGTAAATGGTAACAATACTTCTGTATCTGTTAATGGAAAAGTTTACCGGTTGGTGAACAATTCCCTTGTATTGCGCGATCTCAGGCCAGGCAATTATGCCATCCGCATTTTTCGAACAGTTGCTGTACGCAACCAGCAGGGAAGGAATTTTCCTAACCGAAGCAAACAGGAAGTTCTTTATTCATCAAATGTCAGGCTTAAAAGCGATTACCATGTTGATGTAATGGTGAACCGTTTTGGCAAGGCCATGTTGGATGAAAGGCCTTTAAGAAACAATGGCTATTATGAAACCAATGGTTATGGCTATGATGATGATCATGACTATTATGGTGGACAAAGCCAGGGTGGCTATTACAGTGCTATTTCAAATACAGACCTGGATCGTTTGATCAGCAGTATAAAGTCGCAGGGATTCAGTGACCAGAAAAAGATCGTTGCAAGAGCAGGCATCAACCGTAATTATTTCAATACCTCGCAGGTGGTGCAATTATTAAAGCTATTCAGTTTTGAGAGCGACAGGCTTGAAATGGCCAGGCTGCTGTACACTAAAACGCTTGACAGGAATAATTTTTACCTGGTGTACAATGAATTTCATTTCTCTTCTTCGAGAGAGGAGTTGGAAAGGTTTACGGGTGCTTTGCGATAGTTAATACTATTCATGTTTTAATATAAATGAGACCGTGCCAACGGTCTTTTTTATTTCCCGCAGATCTCGCAGATTGAAATATCCTGCTTTTTTCGTAGCAAGACCTTGAGCAGATTAAGCAGATCAGATGCAACGGACCAAAGATCTTTTGTTGGTTTCGAAGGCCAAGTTGAAATATAAAGTATCTGATCTCCGTAATCTGCGTGAACCGAAAGAATGGTGAATCCCGGTAAGGGGGCATAGAAGTTTCAAACTCCAGATCCGCGTCAATCAGCGGGAAAATATTTTTTGTTTCCCGCAGATCGGCGCAGATTGAAAACATCCTGCTTTTTTCGCAGTATGCACCTGCGCAGATAGCGCGGAGGAGGTATCTATGCATTCGGCAAACCTTTTTTGTTGTTCATCAATGAGGGTACTGAATTACCAAACTCTAATCCGCGCAAATCTGCGTGAACCGAAAGAATGGTGAATCCCGGTAAGGGGACATAGAAGTTTCAAACTCCTGATCCGCGTCAATCAGCGGGAAAATATTTTTTGTTTCCAGCAGATCGGCGCAGATAGAAACACCCTGTTTTATTCGCCGTATGAACTTGCGCAGATTACGCGGATTAGGTATCTTAAGATCGGTGACCCAACTTGTTGCTATTAAACCATAAGATCATAGATGCATACTATTTTAAAGATGAGCACAACCACCTTGCTTGTTCCTACCATTTTCCTGGTCATCATTTTTATTATGTTTATGCTTAAAATTGCAAAGGATGAAAACAGAGCGATCACCTTAGTCAGGTATATTGCAATTGTGGCAATTGGAATCGCCATCATCCTGTTTTTATTCTGGGTTGCGGGTATACGTGAGAAGTACGGCAATTGAGAAGCTTCCTGATGTATTTCACAAAAGGAACATCTCAACATCAAAAAGGGATCAATGAAATTAATTTCTTTAATCATCATATTATTATTCTGCTTCTTATCATCATGCCATTCCCAACCCTCGAATCCGGATTGCCTCAGCAATTTCAATTTGGCAAGAGAAAGAATGAATGCATTTTACCAAAATGGAGATAGTTCAGAACTTATTTCCTCAATCCCATTGTTAGATATTGCATTGAATTGTAATGAAACTAAAATAGCCGCCACCGAATCTAAATTGGGTGTCTATTCGCTTCTGGGAAGATATAATGATGCTATTCGTTTTATTGAAACTATAAGTTCAGATAATTTCCAGAGACCATACCAGATCCATTCATTTAAAAACTTTTTTCTAGCCAAAGAGCACGAATCGCAGGCACGTCCTGAAGAATATAAATCATACATGGAAAAAGCAGTTCTTGTTGTACAGGAATTTATAGATAATGATGAAAAGGAAAGAAATCCATTTAACCTTGAGGCATATGTTGACAAGTATTTTTATAAGCGATTTTTATTTCCAAAGGTAGTTTTGCTGCAGGAAATAGATGAACTGGAGGAAAGATTTCCAAATGAAGAAAGGATATCTTTTTTAAGGAACTATGTTAGTGATGAAACCGAATCCGAAACTTCTGAAATCATTTAATATGCTGGTTTATTATGGTACTTCTGGCTATTCATATGTCATTCGTAGGGTAGAGCATTATCTTTACCCTTAATATAGCTGCTTAATGAAACACTCCTTTTTAATTTTTCTTTTTTTATTTTCTATTCAATCATATTCCCAGGTCCCGGTTCCCAGGAGAGAAATTGCAGCAGAAGCGCCCATTCATTCCGAAAACAGCGATAATGCTTCCTATTACCGGGAAAAAGGAAAATATGGATTTATTTATCCTAAGAACAAGCGGCAGGAAGCTTTATATGATAAAATTACATATGGCCTCAACGGCTACATAGTTCAGAAAGGAAAGTTATATGGAATTACCGACAATAAAGGAATAGCTCTCAGCAGGATCGAATTCGACAGCGTGATGATTTTAAACAACCATTACCTCGTAAAGAAAAAAGGAAAATCAGGATTATTATCCAACAAGGGCGATCTGTTGCTTTCTATAAAATATGATAAGATACTTGGAACAAATACCAAAGTTTCAATAGTTCAAAATAAGAAGGGCGATGTTCAACTGGTTAAGAATGAAAATGAAAAGCTGCTGATTTCTAAAATAGAAAAAGTTGTTCTTTACCACAATATTGCCATTGTAAAAACTAAAGGGAAATTTGGTGTAGTATCTGATAAGATCATAGTTCCATTTGAATATGACAGCATAGCCCACAGCATTTTAAAAAACCTAAGCACAATACAAAAAACACCCAACCGAAATGTTGTTGAAACCCGGAATATTTCAAGGCCTCCCATATTTGATTTTGTGGTTTTGAAGGATGGTAAATTAGGATTGATCAACAGCGAAGGAGTAATAATCTATGCTGCTGAAAACGATGAAGTGCATCGGGAAAGTGCAAAAGCATATTACCTGGTTAAAAAAGAAAATTTATTCAGCATTTATTTTCCTTCTACAGTAAAAAAAACAGCATTTGAGTACTCTCGCGTTTATGCCGATGGATATGGTTATGTAATGGCTGTAAAGAATAATAAGGCCGGTGTTTTTGATCTTAAAGGAGAAGAGATCGTTCCCTTTGAATACGACAACGATGGCATTTACCAGTACAGCGGCATTGGTCTGCGTGTTACTAAAAATAAGAAGAGAGGCATTGTAGATCCAAAAGGAAATATTCTTGTTCCCGTAATTTATGATGATGTTAGTACATTATATGAAACCGGGTTTTCAAGCTTTATTAAAGTAAGTTCCGGTAAAAACTCGGGAATAGTTAACCTTAAGGGAGAAGTAGTGATTCCATTGAATTTTGAATGGGTAGGTACAGAGCAAAATTTATTCAAGGTAGCTACTCATGAACCAGACCGTAAGTTTGGTTTGTATGATAAGAATGGAAAGCAGGTTGTTCCTGCAGATTATCAATGGATCACCCGAACGGCTACAGAGAACAGTAAAATAATAGTTTTAAAAAGTTATGATCGTTCCTATAATTTTCTGAATGAAAGGAATGAAATGGTTTTAGCTGAAAACTTCAACGATTACGGCTATTTGCACGACGAAGATCTGTTGCTGAATCCATTTAGTTCTGGCGGAAAATACCTGATATATGTAAAAGGTAAGGATGGAAAATATGGCATGATAAACGAGATGACCGGAACTCTTGATATCCCTTTTGTTTATGATGAAATAATGCAGCACTTTAGTGGAAGAAGCCATAGTTTTTATAGTGTGCGAAAGGGTAGGAAATTCGGCTTGGTAAATGAGAAGAATGAAGTTGTCATTCCCATTATTTATGACGATATCAATATTGATCTTGTTGGTGATGGCCGCGACAGCAACTACCAGGTTATTGTTGCTAAGAGAAAACAATATGGCACGGTCAATTTAATGAATGAAGTTCAGATACCTTTTGAATACAAGGAATTGAAGCGTATTTCAGGGAATGGGTTATACAAGGCAAAGAAGGGTTTGTTTTACCAGATCATCAATTCAAAGAATGAAAAGATATCGAACGATTTTTTTGATGAGGTGGCCAATTTTGAACCCCTGGATAGCGGTGAATATGGTTACGATGATCCTGTTTACAGGGCCCTGGCTTTCCGTAATGGAAAGATGAGGGCAATAGATGAAAAAGGTCAATACAGGAGTTCTGAAATTTCAATGGAACCTCATATTGGATTTTCATCGTTTGATGAATTAAAATTTTCCCTTGTTAAGGCTTTGGACAGCCATGATGATGTTTTGCTGAAAGATTTTGTAAATAAGATCGCGCCATCCGGGCACATTTTATTTTACCTGAAGCGCAATATGTTTAATGATGAATTGCTGGGCGATATCAACATTCCTTATATTAAGGAAAAGTATTTCGAAGACCTGTTGAGGTTTAAGCAAAGTTACTGGCGCAAGGGATCAGGTTCTGGTTTTGATCGTTCATCACTTACAGAAGTTACCGACTTCACTTTATACCGTGATGGATATGTTACGAATGTAAGGAACACGGATCATGCATTTGGAAGTGTAAAATACCTTGAAAAGTTTTTGAGAAATGCGATAAAGATCAACGGTTTTTGGATAAGTAGTTATTTTATGAAGCGGAGTTTTTAATTGTTTTATTTAGCCAGGAGGTGAATGTAAAAATTACTGCCCGCTTGCTTAATTCATATAAATTTCTTGTAGTAAACTATGCAAAGCAAAGCCACTAACGTAGATGAATACATATCAGAAGCGCCAAAGGAAAGACAGGAAGCTTTGAAAAAATTGCGTGCCTTATTTCTGCAGGAACTGAAAGGCTATGAAGAAAAAATGGCCTATGGAGGGCCTTGTTATGCTAAGGAAGGGAAGATAGAAGCAGGCTTTGGTAGCCAGCAGCATTTTATTGGTGTATATATTCTCAAACAAAAGGCCTTCAATAAATACATCCATGAAATTAAAGGCGCCTCTCATGGTAAAGGCGTGATACGGTTCTCAAAACCTGAAAAAATTGATTTTCCCATACTGCAAAAGATGCTGAATGCTCATTTTCAAATGGAAGATGAAATTTGCTGACCATGTTTAATTATTCTTACCAGATGTTCTATGCATCTATATAGTGCTTCCCCGCTTCTGGTAACCAATGCCGGTTTTTCATTCGGCTAATTTTGCCTGCAAATATTTTTGCATAATGATTGAAAATCATTTGAACTTTATGTGCCTCTTCATTCTTCGCAAGATCCTTTAGAACCCTCTGGAAGTTTAGGTTTTCGCTTGAGATTAAAATAATTGCGTTATGAAATATTTACTGATGATGGCAACCTTCCTTTTAGGACAGCTTGTGGTTAAAAGCCAGGACAGCCTGGATGTGACCTCCCTGCTTCCACAGTCTAAAACCTTTACGGCCAGGGTCTGGGATACGGCAAACATGGTAATGAAGGCTTACCTGGTAAGGGTAAATGATTCCATGATCTTTCTATCCCCCAAACCTTTTCCATTTAATTCAGAATTAAGTAAGATGGGAAGGCTGGAGCCCGTGAAGTACCAGGCTATTGAGAGAATAGAAATAAAAAGATCTAAAGCAGTAGGGAGAGGACTTCTAAAAGGTTTTGCCGGAGGAGCATTATTGGGAATTCTTACCGGACTGGCTTTAGGTGATGATCCGGAAGATCAATGGTTTTCCTCTACGGCAACAGAAAAAGCACTTGCTTTAGGCCTGGCAGGTGGCCTGATGGGAGGTGTTATTGGAACTATCGTTGGGGTGGTTGCAAAGAAAACCTTTATAATAGGAGGCAGCCGTGCCTCGCTTCAGGAAATGAACCGTGCTTTATTTGCCAGGATCTATAAATGAAGATTATATTTTTTGCAGTACTCCGATGATTATTTCTTAATCACCTGGGCCATAGTTTTTCCAATATCTGCAGGACTGGAAACAACATGAATACCACATTCTTCCATGATCTTCATTTTAGCAGCAGCAGTATCTTCTGCACCACCAACAATGGCACCGGCATGTCCCATACGACGACCCGGAGGAGCTGTTTGTCCGGCAATAAATCCAACAACCGGTTTTTTGTTGCCCGTTTCTTTGATCCAGCGTGCCGCTTCGGCTTCCATGCCTCCACCAATTTCACCAATCATTACAATGGCATCGGTTTCGGGATCGTTCATAAAAAGTTCAACCGCTTCTTTAGTTGGCGTACCAATAATGGGATCACCACCAATTCCTACGGCAGTGGAAATTCCCAGTCCTGCCTTGGCCACCTGGTCGGCTGCTTCGTAAGTAAGTGTTCCTGATTTGGATACAATACCTATTCTTCCTTTTTTGAATACAAAGCCAGGCATGATACCTACTTTACATTCATCGGCGGTAATTACACCCGGACAGTTAGGTCCAATGAGTCTTGTATTCTTTCCCTGTAAGAAATTCTTTACGTTCACCATATCCTGAACAGGAATGCCTTCGGTGATACACACGATCAGGGCAACACCTGCATCGGCAGCTTCCATAATGGCATCTGCAGCAAATGCCGGGGGAACGAAGATGATGGATACATCGGCACCGGTTTCCTTCACGCAGCTGTCAACCGTATTGAATATGGGCCTGTCGAGGTGCGAGTTGCCGCCGTTGCGAGGGGTAACACCGCCCACTACCTGGGTTCCGTATTCTATCATTTGAGAAGCATGGAAGGTTCCTTCTGTTCCCGTAAAGCCCTGAACCAGTATTTTGGAGTTCTTATTAACAAGGATACTCATAGTGTTCTTTTAAAAGTGGTGCAAATGTAAGGAAAGGGAGGGAAAGTGAGTGCGGAGAGTGAGAGTGGAGAGCGGAGAGCGGTGGATAGCTAGCATTAGTATTCATGTAATACCACCCCGGCCTACGGCCACCCCTCCAGGGGAGGGGAATTAGTTTTCCCAGTTGTAAGATTTAAAATATCAGCCATTCACTACCTCACCATTAACTACTCACCACCTGCCTGCCGGCAGGCAGGTTCACTATTCACCATTCACCATTCACCATTCACCATCCCACCACCTCACCATACCTTTAAATAGGTAAGCAACCAGAAATATCCATAGGTAATGGCAAGGCTGCAAAAGCCTATGATACCGCCGCTGATGATGAAATCTTTTTTGGAAAGTTCTCCTGTGGAATAAGCAATAGCATTGGGCGGCGTGCTGATAGGAAGAATCATGCTGCTGCCACACATGATGGCCAGTCCGATTACCATGAATTTGATATGGATATTATCTGAAATTACTGCCATGGAAAGGGCCATAGGTATTAATAATACAGCAGTTGTTGTATTCGACATAAATGTTCCCATTACCAGTGCCAGTACAAACATGATAAGTATAATGCCTGCAGCATTTACTGGTATCAGCCCGGCAATAACTTCATCAAGCCCGGTAAGGTTCATGCCCTGTCCTAGTGCAAGCCCGCCTGCAATAATAAAGAGTATGTTCCACTCGATATGATTGAATTCTCTGGCGTTCAGCATGCCTGTTGCCGTAAAGATGATGATAGGAAAGAGGGCTACAACAGCAGGTGGTATTTCATGAATGGTATCGGTGAGCCAGAGCAGTACGGTAATGGAAAATATCAGCACAACAAATTTGCCTTTCCTGGTAAATGGTTTTACTTCTACAGGTGCAAGCGTAAGAGGTTCATCCGGTTTATAAAAATGCCAGAGCGTGCGGTAAAGAAGGTACAATAACAATACAGCAAGGGGAGCTATAATTAACATCCACTGTAAAAACCCAACCTGTATGCCGTTGCTGGCGAGCAGTCCCACTGCAATAGCATTTGGCGGAGAACTGATGGGCGTCATAAGTCCGCCTATGCCTGCCGAAAAAGGAATGGCCAATGTGATGGCTCTTCGAAAAGGGTTGCCTGCCGGTACGCTGGCCAGTAAAGATCCTGTTAAGGTAATCATCATGGCGGTGGTGGCCGTGTTGCTGATCCACATTCCGAAAATGGTGGTACATACTATAACTCCCAGCAGCGCTTTTTTTGCCGAGAAACCGAAGACCCTGAGTACTGCCCCAGATATATAGCGGTCAACTTCCACCATTACCCCCAGCTTGGCCAGTATAAATCCTCCAAGAAAAAGTATGATGATAGGATCGGCTATCGGGTGCAGGAAATAACTGTAGGGGATATCATTGGTTTCTTCTGTTCTTAATATTTCCCAGTCGCCCGGGTTGCCAAGAAAAATTATTTGCGCGCCAATGATCAATAGAGATGTAGCAAACAGGGGAATGGTTTCCGTTACCCATAACAATGCTGCTGCAATTAAAATGGCAAGCATATAACTGGCCTGGGTTTGCAGTGCGGGAGAGGCGATATAACTGATAACTGCACTGCCAAGTATGATGGCAACGAATTGTATCATACGCCGGGTAACAGATATCTTAACGGCTCTTATAATGGTTTGTATGGGTTGGAGGGGATCCAGGGGAGGTTAGGATTTAGGGTTAGCGTTTAGTGGGGTTTAGTTGCCTGCCTGCCGGTAGGCAGGTTTAGACGTTTAGTTGTTTAACTGCAATGTAATCTCAGGTTTGCTGGGGGGAGGATTTTTCCTTTTTGTTTTGCAGGTAGTAAAGCAATGAATGCAATAACATTCCAAGTAGGGTTCCTCCTGCCAACATTATCAAGCCCCGGAAAAGTATTGTAGAAAGATTATCATCTGTTGTTGCCACATCCCAAAGACACATGATGATGGCTATAGGAAGAAAGGTAAGGAAACTATTAATTAATTTTTTACGGAAATGCATAAGAATAGTTTGCGTACTCTAATCATAAATTTCTTTAGCAAGATAATTAATCTTTAGAATCTCCCTTAGAGGCTTCCCTCTTAGCTTCTAATATTTTGATTCTTGCATTTAAAGATGGAATATTTTCTTTTTTTATGGTAGCAATTAATTCTAAGAATTCTTTTTTATGATCTATAAAATTTGAAATGATCTCATCAAGACTTTGAAGAGCGTTTGCACGAACTATCCTGCTCTCTTTTGGATCGGAAGCCCAGGAAAATAAAACCCTGACAGCTTTATTGGCTTCCGGTCTGGTTAAACTTAACCTGGGTATGAGCTGGGCCAGGTGCCATTTCAATTCAATATTACCTGCAGAAGTCAACAAAGGCAGGATCTGATTTTTATGTGCATATAAATATTCGGGATGATTTACTGTTATTTTTTCAATGGCATCTGCTGCTCTCATCACTATTTTCCTGTCGGGATGAAACAACAACTGGTAAAGCTCATCAAACGATTGCTGATCATTTACCATGGCCACCACTTCCCTGGTTTTGCCAATAGAGCGCAGGTCGCCGCCTTTTAGAATTTTTTCGAAGCGCATGTCGGGAGAATTGGGTTGAAGGTAGGTGAAAGATGGTTGAGTGGTGGTTGAGTGGTTGTTGAACGGTTGTTGAACGGTAGTTGAACGGTTGTTGAACGGT
>JAEZCV010000176.1 GCA_023429985.1 Bacteroidota bacterium
ATTGCACGCAATAATGTGGTTACCGGAAACTTCTTTTTTCTGTCGATGTACGCATACATGACATTGTTGACGTCTGTTGCAAACTCTATCCAGCTTCCTTTGAAAGGAATAATTCTAGCAGAGTAAAGTTTCGTGCCATTGGTGTGTTTGCTTTGAGCAAAGAATACACCTGGGGACCTATGCAACTGAGATACGATCACCCTTTCAGCTCCATTGATTACAAAAGAACCCTTTGGGGTCATGTATGGGATGTTCCCTAAAAATACTTCTTGTTCCACGGTTTCAAACTCGTCGTTGTCTTCATCGTTACACGACAATCTGAGTTTGGCTTTTAAGGGAACGGAGTAAGTCAATCCCCTGTCTACGCATTCATCCACAGAATATTTGGGAGGATCGACCATATAGTCGACGAATTCCAAAATAAAATTATCCCGTGAATCAGAAATGGGGAAGTTTTCTGAAAAAACTTTAAAAAGTCCTTCTTGAGATCGTTTTTCTGCCGGAGTATCCAATTGGAAAAAATCGGTGAATGATTTCAACTGAACTTCCAGAAAATCCGGATAATCGATTACTGTCTTGATGGACGAAAATGTTATTCTTTTGTTGTGATTATTATTAGTAGCCAAGGCTCTTATAGGTTTTAATTGGAAAAACTTAATCACTTGTGTGTAGTGGTTTGGACAGATCCAAACCAATGAAATATATACAAATAGGAAAAGACCTGACTATGCGCCAGGCCTAAAAATCGGTGCAATCACTTAAGTAATTGTCAATTCTTCTTATTTAATTTCTACTTCAGCTCCTGCTTCCTCAAGTTGTTTCTTCAGCCCTTCAGCTTCGTCTTTAGATACGCCTTCTTTTAATGTTTTAGGTGCACCATCAACCAAATCTTTGGCTTCTTTCAAACCTAAACCGGTCAACTCTTTTACAGATTTTACAACTTTTAATTTTGCTGCTCCAGCCGATTTTAAAATTACATCGAATGAAGTCTTTTCTTCAACTGCTGCATCGTCACCATCAGAAGCTGCTCCGCCTCCAGATACCATTGCAGGTGCAGCTGCTGCTGCTGGTTCTATACCGTATTCATCTTTTAAAATAGCTGCTAATTCGTTTACTTCTTTAACAGTTAAATTAACGAGCTGTTCCGCAAATGCTTTTAAATCCGCCATTTTTTTCTTAAATTTAAATTGATTGTACCAATATTATTCTTTTTTATCTGATAAGGTCTTTACAAGACCTGCTATGGTATGTTTGCCGCTTAACAATGCACCAACCACATTATTTACAGGAGACTGTAATAAACCAATAACTTCACCAATAAGTTCATTTTTAGACTTAAGTGTAATAAGAGTTTCAAGATTTTCTTCACCTATAAAAAGTGATGAATCAATAGAAGCTCCTTTAAGCAAAGGTCTATCATATCCACCCTTCTTTCTAAACTCTTTTAGCAACTTAGCTGGAAGATTATTGGATTCGGGTGAAAAAATAATCCCCGAAAATCCCTTTAATACACCTTTATAAAATGGTGTATAATCGGCATCCATTCTTTCAAGTGCTTTTTTAATCAGTGAGTTTTTGATCACTTTGTATTCCACGCCTTTCTCGTAGCAAGCCTTTCTAAATGCATTAACATTTTCAACAGAAAAACCTGAAGCGTCAGTGATGTAGAAGAAACTCGTTTGGTTGAGTTTTTCAGTCAACTCATCTATTATCTTGGCTTTATCTTCCCTATTCATGATTATAATCCAGCTACACTGTTTTTATCAATATTTATACTTGGACTCATTGTAGTCGATAAATGTACACTTTTCACATAAGTCCCCTTCGCTGATGAAGGTTTGAGTTTAGAGATTGTATTTAAGATCTCGAGGGCATTTTCCTGAATTTTGTCAGGAGAAAAGGATAATTTTCCTATTCTTGAATGAACAATGCCAAATTTATCGACTTTAAAGTCTATCTTCCCTTTTTTTACTTCTTGAACAGCCTGTCCAATTTCTGTAGTAACTGTGCCAGCTTTAGGGTTGGGCATCAACCCGCGAGGACCTAATACTCTACCTAGTTTACCGACTTTCGCCATCACTTGTGGCATAGTAATGATCACATCTATATCAGTCCATCCATCCTGAATTTTCTGAATATAATCATCTAGACCTACGTGATCAGCACCAGCTTGCTTTGCTTCAGCTTCTTTATCGGGTGTGCAAAGTACCAATACCTTCATTTCTTTACCAGTACCATGAGGTAAAGCAACTACACCGCGTACCATTTGATCAGCTTTTCTTGGATCCACACCTAAACGGACATCAATGTCCACTGAAGAATCAAATTTTGTATAATTGATGTTCTTCAGCATTTCTGATGCTTCTTCCAATGAATAACTCTTATTCAGGTCGTATTTACTTAAAGCGTCTTTCTGCTTTTTTGTCAGTTTTGCCATTTCTAAATGTTTTTAACTTTCCCAGGGTGCTGTCCCGGTTACTCTTAACCCCATACTTCTTGCAGTTCCAGCAACCATTTTCATTGCTGAATCTATTTGCATTGCATTAAGATCAGGCATTTTCATTTCTGCAATTTCTTTTACCTGATCCCAGGTAACTGATCCCACTTTATTTCTATTAGGTTCTGCTGAACCTTTCTTTGCTTTTGCGGCTTCCATTAAAAGCACTGGTGCGGGAGGTGTTTTAACTACAAAACTGAATGATTTGTCTTTGTAGATGGTCAACAATACAGGTAATAAT
>JAEZCV010000203.1 GCA_023429985.1 Bacteroidota bacterium
TCCTTGTCCTCCCCCAGGAATACCTCCTCATAAGATTTATCGGCATTCCTGCTTTTCCGGCTGAAATAATTGGCCACACCCATTCCAATGGCCGGGGGCAAAATACCAAACATCCACTGGCAGGCAGGGTTTCGAAAAACTTTTTTCATTGCCTTATAACCTTTATCGCCCGGTCCAAGTCCGTCGCCATGACCCACCAGAAACTTCTTTCCATTAAATTCAAATTCTTCCGGAGCAAAATATAATCTGGCATTCAGCTCTTTTTGCAGGTAATTACGCATCCACATATCGTGGTTGCCTACAAAAAAATGAATGTGGATGCCTGAATCTGAAAGCTCGGCAAGTTTACCTAGCAGGCGTACAAATCCCCTGGGCACTACTTTCCTGTATTCGTACCAGAAATCAAACATATCACCTGCAATAAAAACGGAAGCTGCTTCCTCTTTGATCCCATCTAGAAACTGCACGATCCTTTTTTCTCTTTCAAGACTGCTTTTCTCATCCGGAGCGCCCAAATGAAAATCGGAAAGGAAGAAGATTTTTTTACCTGGTGGAAGAAGCATGATGTGAAGTTAATTCTTACCGTCGTCCACAACAAAACAATAGACCTCTTTTGGTCCATGCACACCTACAACCAGTGTTTTTTCTATGTCGGCAGTGCGGCTGGGACCAGTAGCAAAACTTATTAAGGAAGGAAGGGATTCTCGGTATTTATTCTTTAATCCTTCCAGGCCTTCTTTCACATCGTAAACTAACTGCGATGTATAAGCGATGCATACGTGAATAGGAGTGTAAACGCTTGTAATTCTGCCTTGCCTGGCAGAGGTTAAAACAATGCTTCCTGTTCGTGCTATAAGAAACTCGCAGCTGGTAATGGCAGCATCACAATCAGCTGTGTCTTTGTGGAGCATTGCCGTCACAACAAGGTTTTTAAATTTCTCTTCATCGCAATAGATCTTTGTCCACTGGTTCTGATACCCAAGTTTCCGGAACGATTCTATCAGTTCATTTTCATCAAGGCAGAAAATAAATTTTCCCTGGAGCGATGAAAACTGCTCTGCAAATTCAATAACCAGTTCTTCGGTGGATGGCTGGAAAACAGGTTCATTGCCTTCACTTCCGGGAAAAGGCAATGGCGTTGGATTAGCCAACGCCATGCGTATTTTTTTTAGAATATTATTCTTTGCTGTTGAATTACTCATTGAGGTGCGGGTGCCTGGTTTGTAATGTTTGGATCATAAGGAGGAACACCTTCACTAATACCACCTTCGTGGTGTTTATCGTCCTCAACCCCCAATGGCTTTTTTTCTTCGTAAGGTCTCGGACCAATTAGTGCTTCTACATCACTTTGGAATAAAACTTCTTTTTCTAAAAGTGCTTCAGCAAGTAATTCAACCTGGGCTTTCTTTTCAATTAAAAGATTTTTAGTTCTTTCATAAGCAGCATCGATCAATTTTCTTACTTCTTCATCTATCAGCTTTGCAGTTTCTTCCGAGTAAGGTTTGGTAAATGAATTATCGGCCTGCGGATCGTAAAAGCTTATGTTGCCTACTTTATCATTCATACCATAAACAGTAACCATGGCATAACCGATCCTGGTGATCTGTTGAAGGTCGTTCTGGGCACCTGTAGATATTTTACCAAAGAAGATATCTTCACTTGCTCTACCTCCCAGTGTCATACATATCTGGTCGTTCAATTGGTCGGTATTATATAAATATTGTTCTTTAGGCGTGTATTGGGCATAACCTAATGCGGCCGTTCCCCTTGGAACAATAGTTACTTTCAGCAATGGATAAGCATGTTCCAGGAACCATCCGCAAATAGCGTGTCCGGCTTCATGATAGGCAATGATCTTTTTTTCTTCCGGAGAAATGATCTTGTTCTTTTTTTCCAGTCCGCCAATAACCCTGTCAACCGCATCCTGGAAATCGCTCATGTCAACGGCGGTCTTTCCTTTACGGGCCGCAATAAGGGCAGCTTCATTACAAACGTTGGCAATATCGGCGCCGGCAAATCCCGGTGTTTGTTCGGCGAGTTTGAAAATGTCAACCTTTTCCGAAACTTTAATGGGTTTGAGGTGAACTTTAAAGATCGCTTCTCTTCCCTTAACATCGGGTTTATCAATGGTGATCTGCCTGTCGAAGCGCCCGGGACGTAAAAGTGCCGTATCTAAAACATCGGGGCGGTTAGTGGCAGCAAGAACAATAATGCCCGTATCGGTACCAAAACCATCCATCTCCACAAGGAGCTGGTTAAGGGTTGATTCTCTTTCGTCGTTACTCATCATCATATTCTTTCCACGCGCACGACCAATAGCATCAATCTCGTCGATAAATATTACACAAGGGGCTTTTTCGCGGGCCTGTTTGAATAAATCACGTACACGGGACGCTCCAACACCTACAAACATCTCAACAAAATCCGATCCGCTGAGGCTGAAAAAAGGAACCTGTGCTTCGCCGGCCATGGCTTTGGCAAGCAGGGTTTTACCCGTTCCCGGAGGACCTACCAGTAAGGCGCCTTTTGGAATTTTACCACCGAGCGAAGTATATTTTTTAGGATTTTTAAGAAAATCAACAATTTCCATTACTTCTACTTTGGCCTCATCCAGGCCGGCAACATCGGCGAAAGTAATGTTCACCCTGGTGCCCTTGTCGAACAAAGTGGCTTTGGATTTTCCAATATTGAAAATACCACCCGGACCACCGCCACCCCCGGCTCCACCGCCCATTTTTCGCATGAGCAGGATCCAGAGACCAATAAAGATCAATACGGGGAGAAGCGTTTGAAGAAGCGGGCTGAACCAGTTTGTATCAGAAGAGGCCGTTCCAACATTGGCAACCTGCGGATTTTCTTTGTAAAACTCCCGCATATCATCCGAAAAGGATTCTACAGAAGCAACGGTAAATCTTGCATGGTAATCGTCGGTCGCCCTTAAATTTTTACCAACCTTACCTTCATATTCCTTTAAAACAGATTCTTTCAGCTTCACCCTTACCAGGTTGCGGTTAGAAACGATGGTGTATTTTTCCACATCACCTTTCAACAGCATTTCTTTGAACCTGGTCTGGTTGATCTCCGTGCTGTTATTATTGAGGTTTGAACCGAAAAACTGGAAGCCTATTAAAATGGCAAATATGATGGCATAAACCCAGTAAATACTGAAGCGGGGACCCTTTTTGGGATTATCGCCTTCGCCTCCCGGGGTGCCTGGCCCCTTTGAAAATTTAGGTATCCTGGATTTATTCTCGTTTTTATATTGGTCTTGTGACATTATTTCTATTCTTATTAATGGTGCTATATTATATATCGTCTTTATGCCGTTTAAGGATTGTGATCCTCGGAAGCGGCATCACTCCACATTTCTTCCAGTTTATAAAATTTTCTTTGCTCGGGTAACATTACATGAACCACTATGTTCACATAATCAATTAAAACCCACTGAAGGTTTTGTTTGCCTTCATGACGGTAGGGATTTTCGCCGCAAACCTGCTTTACCTGGTCCTCGATATGATCGGAAATGGCCCGGATCTGCGGTTGATTGGTGGCTTCGCAAATCACAAAGAAATCTGCCACCGCTTCAGGTATTTTTCTAAGGTCGAGGGAAATAATATTCTCGCCTTTTTTTTCCTGTATGGCTTTGATTATTGTTTTATAGATTTTTGAATTCCGGTTCAGTCGTGCTGAGCCTTTCTGCCTTTTTGCCAAAACTTCTAATGGTTCCAAATATAATTAAGGTTTAAATGAAAAAATCTGCAGTATAACTGAAGACAATTAAAGGTATTTTTATTTGCTCAAAAATAGTAG
This sequence comes from Bacteroidota bacterium, assembly GCA_023429985.1. Classification (GTDB taxonomy): domain Bacteria; phylum Bacteroidota; class Bacteroidia; order Chitinophagales; family Chitinophagaceae; genus Flavisolibacter. The sequence goes on from JAEZCV010000203.1 coordinate 3,811, forward strand.
TTAATTGTCATTGCCAAACCAGAAGGATTTTTCCTTCATTTTACTGCACAAGGTGGATAGCACCAACAACTATGCCATGGGCCTGGTACATGCAGCTATGGCACAGCATGGAACCGCGGTGTTTGCAAGGGAACAAACCAGGGGGCGTGGACAGTGGAACCGGGAGTGGATATCCGAAAGCATGAACAACATTGCGCTAAGCATTATTCTTCATGTTGAAGACCGCATTAGCCCTTCCCGCATGTTTTTGCTGAGCAAGGCCATTGCCCTGGCCCTTTCCGATTTTTTTAAAAGTTTAGGATTTGATCCCGCCATTAAATGGCCTAATGATATTTATTTGAATGACAGAAAGGCAGCAGGTGTTTTAATTGAAAATGTTTTGAAAGGTAGTTCCTGGAAATATGCCATTGTGGGCGTTGGTATCAATGTAAACCAGGTAAATTTTGGCGAGCTGGCTAAAAAGGCTGTTTCTCTCAAACAATTGAGCGGGAAAACCTACGATCCCGAGCAACTGGCCCGCAACCTGCATTTAAAACTGCTGGAATATTTTGACCTTGCCCTGCTGAATCCTGAAAAAATTCATACCGATTATGATGAATTGTTATACAGAAAAAATAATAAAGTGAAACTAAAGAAAGATGCCAGGATCTTCGAAGCGCTGGTGAAGGGAGTGAATGAATTTGGAGAATTGGTAGTTGACCATGGAATGGAAGAAAAATTCAGTGTTGGTGAGGTTGAATGGATGAACTAAAAAAGGGACAGAAATTTCTGCCCCTTTCTTTTAATAAATCCTGGAAGAATTTATCTCGATGTCCGACCATTGCCAGGCTTTTTCAAATCTTAACCTGGTTTCTTTAAGCTTTTGTTGATTTCCTAATCCTTTATAACTGTTTTCCATTCCTTTAAGTGCCCATCCATTTTCGGGAAGGTTGATCATATCTTCTTCATAAATTTTCAGCGCTTCGTCAAACCTTCCTGCCCTGTTCAGCATTTCGCCTAAGGTTAATCTTACAGAAAAAAACCAGTCGGGGGGCTCGGTATAATTTAACTGATCTTCTATGGCAACTGCTTTCATTAATAAATCAATTGCTTTTGTTGTTTCACCCTTACCTGCTAAAATATCGGCACTCAATACAAGTTGAGCAATTTCTAAAATCTGTGCAACACTGTTGTTTTCCCAGATAAGCAGCTCTTTGAACTTTGGATCTTTTGAAAATTTTACAAGTGATTTTAATTCAGACATTGCCGCATTAAAATTTTTAGCTGCTGCAAAGGCCTGTCCGCGTGCATAGTGCCATATTGCAAGCGGATATTCTAAAGAATCCGGTGGTTTTGGAAGTGATAATACTTCATTCCATTTTGCTAATTGTACAAGAACATAATAAGGAATGATGGAATAATGCTGAACGGTGGGATTTTCAAAAATGTATTTTTTATCAGATTTTCTTGCAATCATCCAGGCCGCCTTAAGGGCTTTGACTGACGAACCTTCTAAAAAGGCACATGCGGCCAGAAAATGAATGTTGTGCGGATAATACATCATGGGATAAACGCCCTGCACTTTACATTGTGCCACATAACTGCTGTCGGCAAGGGTTGCTTTTTCATTGGCAATAACGCCATCGTGGTATTTCCCTGTGCGTATATAAATGTGCGATGGCATATGTACCAGATGGCCTGCCGCGGGCAACATATCACCTAATTTATAAGATGCTGTCAGTGCTTTTGCTGCATCGCGTGAAGCTTCCATAAGATGGATGTACATATGGAGAATGGCAGGGTGGTTGGGAAATTTTTGAAGTTGTTGTTCTACATGGCGCACCAGTTCCATTGTCCATGGCTGGGGCGATCCATCTTTCAGCCAAAAATTCCAGGGATGTTCATTCATCAAAGCATCGGTATAAATTGCCGCCACTTCGCTGTCGTTGGGAAAATTCATGAATACCGATGCCATGGACCTGGAATAGGCAGCGTTATAATTACTCATATCGCTCACTTCTTTTAAAGGAAATCTTTGCCTTAATGCTAAAATGAGTTGTTTTTCTTTTTCCGAGGCATGGGTGGACAGCACCATTGCTTTATCAAGCGCCTGGTTTATTTGGGCCAGTAAAGAAGGATCGAGTGCTGCATTATAGTTGGGCCCAAGCACCATCGCTATGCCCCAGTAGGCCATAGCAATAGTGGAATCTTCTTTTAAAGCACCATTAAAAGAGCGGGCGGCTTCGTTGTGGTTGAAGGCATAGATAAGGGTGAGGCCCTGGTTAAAAAGCTGTTGTGCTTTTTTTGATTGGGTTGAAACAGTGAAATTTAAATTGCCAAGTCCTTCAAAGATGGGTGCAACACCATCAAGTGATGATGGATCGAAGGAAGGCTGGCAAAATACCGGTGTAAATGTAATTGGATCAGGTTTTATTGATGTTTCACTACGCTTCATTTTCCAGGCAATTGCAATAGCAAGAGCGGCAACGAGCAGGGGAAGACTCCATTTCATGATTATTATTTTATTGAATGAAAATTTTATTAAGAAACTCATTGAGATCTTTGTTGAACCTGATGGTTTCTTCCCAATGTGGACTATGACCAGACCTCAGGTAGGTTTTTAATTCGGCAGAAGGAAGGCTTTTTAAAAGTGCTACTTGTTCTTCTTCACTGCATACAGCATCCATTTTTCCCCAGAATATTATTACGGGACAAATAATCCTGCGGTGCTCTGCTCTCAGGTCGGTTTGAACCAAACCACGTAAAGCCGATTTCCACACATGAAGCGGGGCTTTCATGCTTTCGTTTACCAGGTTGGTGAAATATTCTTCATCAATTTTTAAGGCAAGTGTTGATTTTTGGAAAGCTTCAACATATTCCCGCGACGGAGCGGTTGTAAATCCATTCACTTCCTTTTCCAGTTCTGCAGCTACTGTGTTAGTAGCCAGGTGATAGAAGGCGCCGATTAATACAAGTGCCTGTGTTTTTTCGGGATGATTAATTGCAAATTTCTGCGCTACCACGCTGCCCATTGAATGACCAACTATAATTGCTTTTTCAATGTTCAGTTTTTCCATAAATAGAAAAACATCAGAGGCAAGTAGGGCTGGTGTAAAACTTGTTCCTTCTTTGGAAGAATTGCCAAAACCGCGCTGGCTGATAGCAATACCCCGGAAATGTTCTGGAAGGTGCTTTAATACATGCTCGTACGATCTCCAGGAATCGAGAAAACCATGCAGAAAAATTACAGTCTGTGAATTCTCTGCGCCCTGTTCTGCATATTCAAGCGTTATATCTTTTGATATCTCAACAAATTTTAATTGAACGCTATCGAACTTGGGAAGTTGTGATATGTGCTGTCGGGCGTTCACCGAAAAGCCAGCCAGGTAAGCTAATACAACAAATGGAATTTTTAGTTTCATGATTTTAAATTTTACCATGGCAAAAATGAATTGTAGCGACATTTGTAACAATCACTCTAATAGGTAAAATCTATCACCGAAACCGGGGATATAAGCTACACGATACGCTGGTTTATAGCTTTGGCCACCACTTCGGTTAAGGAGGCTACGTGAAGTTTTTCGTAAATCTTCTTAACGTGCGATCTTACCGTTTCATAACTGATCTTAAGGTCGGCTGCTATCATTTTATAACTCAATCCATTCACCAGGCAGGTGAGCACTTCTTTTTCACGGGGTGTGAGCTGGTAATCATGCGCTTTTTCTGGTATAATATGTTGAGGTATCTGCTGAAGTTTATTCATAACCTTTCTGGCAATAGAAGGCGACATAGGCGAGCCTCCCGATTCCAGTTCTTTTATGGATTCTATCAACCTGGAGTTGAGATGATTTTTCAAAATATATCCCGATGCTCCGGAACAAATGGAATCAAAAACTCTTTCATCATCTTCAAAAACTGTTTGCATTAGTATCTGAACATGAGGGAAGTTCTTCTTTAATTCTTTCACAGCTTCTATTCCATTCATGCCGGGCATTTCTATATCCATTAAAACAATGTCGGGATTGCATGCCCTCGTATCTTCCACGCAATCCAATACATGAGAATAAGAACCTACCACTTCAAAACCGTTTTCGGTGTTGAGCAACATGGAAATGCTTTCCCTGATATTACGGTTATCATCGAAAATGGCAATGCGCAGGTTCATACATCAAAGTTCAATTTTTATTTGTTCGTTTCTATCCCCAAATCAGGTGACAGGGAAGTTTAAAAATATTTTCGTGCCCTCACCCGGCGTACTTGCAATTTTGAGAATTCCTTTGAGTTGGTTAGCCCTTAATTGCATGTTTTTCAATCCATTGCCACTACCAAATGCATCCGATGATTTATATCCCTCGGAGGTGGAACCTAATTCAAAACCCTTTCCATTGTCGGTAATTGTCATAGATATCCTGTTTTCTTTTTGTTGCATGTGCACAATGATCTTTGAACAGGAAGCATATTTTATGGCATTATTAATGGCTTCTTTATATACCAGGTAGAAATTCTTTCTTTTTTCCATTTCCATTATAAGGTCGTCGAGCTTTTTATCAAAGCTGAATTCAAATTCAATTCCCTTTGCAGCCAGTAAGGGGCGGGTATATGTTTCCATGCGGCCCAATATATTTTTGAACTGGTCGTTCTTTGGGTTAATGGCCCAAACGGTGTCGTTCAGTTCCGAAATCATTTCAACAGATGCATCTGTAATTTTTTCAAGTGTAGCTTTTAATTCTCCATCCTTTTTTTGCGCCTGGTAAATTTTGGCAACCTGGCCGTAAACCGAAATGCTGCTGAGCGTAGAACCAACATTATCATGCAGGTCCTGCGCAATCCTGTTTCTTATTTCCTGTCTTTTTAAAAGTTCATTGATCCTGTATTTATAAATGGCAAATATCCCTGCGGATGCTGCAGCAATACAAAGCAGGAAAAACCATGTGGTTTTCCAGAAGGGTGGTATAATTTCAATCTTTATAGAAGCAATTTGTGGGTTCCATATTCCTGGTACATGACTGCTTCTTACTTTAAAAACATATTCACCATATGGAAGATTTGAAAAGATTGCATAGTTGCGATCGCCCAAAGGCATCCATTCATCGTTAAAACCTTCCAGTTGATAAGCATATTCAATGGGAGAACTTTTTTCGTAATAAGGTGCCGCAAACTCAAATGAAAAATACTTATCCTTGTAGTTCAATTGTATTTTATCTTTTTCAAGATAATGGCTGAATGAAGTATTAAACACACTGAAGTCGGTAAAATGAATGGGCGGAGCCGTGCCGTGTTCGGAAACGGAATCAGGATGAAAACGTATGAAATAATTTTCACCGGCAGTATAAACGAAACCTTTTTCATCTTTGAATATTTTTCCTTTCACACCTCCCGATCGTTCTTTGTCGGGAAGCGTATATCCGGTGAAAGATTTTTTTACAGGATCATACTTTCCTATTCTTCCATTATATACAAGCCAAATATTTCCTTTGTTATCCATGCATATTGATTCTACCAGGTTAGGCGATTCGCGTATATGGGTAAAATTTCTAAGTTCAGTATTAAAATAGTGCAATCCACCTCCGTAACTGCTTACCCATAAATTTCCATCGTTAGATGAAATAATATCAGATACATGATTGTTTGAAATTGAGCCAGGGTTACCTGGTTGATGTTGATAGTATTTTATGGGTTGTTGCTTAAGTGGCTGCCAATATCCTAATCCCTCTTTTGTGTTGGCCAGCCAAAGTTCTCCATCCGAAGTTTTCAGTATTTTTTTTATGAGATTGTCGCGGATGTTTAAAGAAGTTGCAATGTTTAATTCCGCGTCCAGCCGCGACACCCATTTTTGTTCTTCAATTATATAATAAGCTAAAAGATGCCCATAAGGCGAAACTATAAAGGATGATTTTCCATTGATCTTTTCTTTTGTAATGGATACGATCCTCGAGTCAATGATCCTGTAAATAACTTCATCCTTTTCTGTGTTGGGTAATAATGATAAGGTGCCATTTTTAAGGTTGTATATAAAAAAGCTCCTGTCTGTTCCCAGGTAAATGTTTTTTCCATCTTTAAATAAACTGGTAACGTGCAAACCCCTGTTTTCAAAAACTACTGGCTGATGTTTAATGATGTTGTTTTCAAGTATATATAAACCATTACTGGTTCCCATAAGAAGTCTGCCATTTACATCCATGTAGTCGTAAACCTGTATTTTTTCTTTGCCTTCGTTATTGAAAAATACCTGTTTGAATTGTTGTTTAAATGGATTGCTGATGCTGATTCCTTTATCAGTTCCCAGCCACATCCTGTTTTTATCATCTTTATAAATGCAGTTGATTTTGTTTGATATTACCGAACCTTTAGGTTTATTATCGTAATTGAAATGGTAGAAAATGTTTTTGCGTATATCCAGCAATTGCAACCCGCGGTTTTTTCCTCCCATCCATAAATAGCCATTGTTGTCTTCCGCAAACGCGTTGATCTCGTCCGGAATAAAACCCTGCTCTTTGCCATCTCCAAAAGAAATTATGGATGCTTTTGATTTCATGTACAATAATTGATCCCAGGAGCCAAACCATAAATTATTGTTTCCATCGCGGTATAAGGATGTTATGGCACTGTGTGGAAGCTTTGCGTACAGGTCGTGGTATCTTTCGTCTTCATAATATTGTAAATCGGTGGTATTAACCTTTAAAAATCCGCCACCCTGCCTGCCGGCCAGCAACTGTCCATCTTCGTCCAGGCATAGGTCGTTTATGGTTTTAGGTCCTTTTGGACTGACCACATCAAACCGTTCTGTTTTTTTATTGAACCTTAGAATTGCTTTTCCACTAGTACCCAGCCAGAGATTTCCTTTTTCATCATCAAGTAATGTGTTAATGATATTTACCGGAATGGAATGAGGATGTTGCGGGTGATGTTTATATTGTTTGAATTGTTTTGTTTGAGGCAGATGCCTGTTATACTTTGAAAGTCCGCCATCCCTTGTTGCAATCCAGATGATTCCATCAGCATCTTCAACCATATCGCTGATCATATTGCCCGATAGCGAGCCGGTGTTATTTTTATCATGCCGGAAAACTTTGAAATTTTTTCCATCATAACGGTTTAAGCCATCGTCTGTTCCAATCCAAATAAAGCCCTGCCTGTCCTGGATTATGCAGTTAACGTTGTTGTTCGACAAGCCCTGCTCTTCCGATACCTGTTCAAAATAAAGTTCAGGTGCCTGGCCGAATATTTTTGTGCCGGCAAAAAAAAATAAGCAAATATTGAAGAGGAATGGTTTCATTGTACGAGGCTAAACTAGATAAAAACCATAGCTGTTCCCATACCGTTCATGAAATGAACCAGGAATGGCGCAGGATATTTTTGCGCCATTATTTTTTATTTCCTGCAATCAATTTGAGAATCAGTGCATTGGAATAGTTTCTACCAGGATGCCGTAGTCTGTTGCAGGATAGGCTTTTATTTTCCCGGTAACCTTAACATGCGCTTTTGAGCCCTCATTTACATAAACGCTTAATTTTTCTGATTGCAGTATTCCTGTAACAACAGAACTGTTTTCTCCAACTACAAGATGGCGCAACCTTGATACATATACGTAAATGGTTGTTGAAGATGGAATGTTATCGCCTGATATTTCGAGGTATTTGCCACAGGTTTTTACAGAAATTTTCTCAGCGGCTTTTTTATCAAACGAAAACGGATAATCTTTTTCTGGTGATTCAAATATCATTACGTTTAGGTGAGGGCTGATAACGAGCGTATTGATATCAGCCGCTTTTATGGTAACAATATTTTCCTGCGCATTTGCGTTCAGGCTTAATAAGGCAATGCCTATTATTAGAAGAAACTTTTTTTGCATAATAATTATTTTATGCAAAACTTCTTTATATCGAACACTTGTGATATAGCCTATAGTGGCAATTTATATCCCCAATCCTGGTGAGACTAAAACCTTAATATCTCCTGTGCATGTTCTTTGTTTTTAGGACGAAGAAAGATTTTTTCAATAATACCTTTTTCATTTACAAGAAAGGTAGTTCGGTGTAAGCCCATGAACTTGTTGCCGTATAAATTCTTTTCTCCCCACACTCCATATTTTTTTATGATCTGAAGTTTTGGATCTTCGATCAATGGAAATGGCAGGTCGAATTTATTTGCAAACTGCAGGTGTTGTTCTATTGTATCGGGACTTACTCCAATAATCTCCCATCCTGCTTTTTTCAATGCTGTATAATTATCTCTGAGGTTGCATGCCTGCGTGGTGCAGGCAGGCGTGTCGTCGGCCGGGTAAAAATAAACTGCCAGTTTCTTTCCTTTAAAATCGGAAAGAGAAATTTTATTTCCCTTGTGATCTTTGCCGGTAAATGATGGTGCTTTATCGCCCTGCTTTAAATGTGTGGCCATGGGATGAATTTATTATTTATTTTGATCTGCGAAGGTTGGCCACAAAGACGCCAAGTCGCAAAGCATATATTTTTGTTTTATCGTTTGCGCCATCGCGTTTTTGCGGCAAAAAAATATTTGCCACAAAGTCTCAAACCCGCTAAGTTTCTAAACACCTAAACACCTAAACCTGCCTGCGGCAGGCAGATTCCAAACCAAGCCTTACCTTCTCACCTTAAAAACCTTTTCACTTACATTCCCCACCGCATCTTCAATTCTAACCTTTAATTCATGATTACCTTTAGGAAACTTCTGGTCGAAACGATAGATCCATCTTTTCCCCTTATCATTGGTAAACATCAGCCAGTTCCCGTTTAATTCGGCGCGGAAACTTTTAATTACGTTGAAATTATCGGTGGGCGTAAAAACAATTGATGATGATTTGGTAAGATTAGATGCCGGAGTATTAATGGCAGGAGGCGTTTCATCAATCAGCGCCTGGAAAGTTCCAAATTGCCTGAACCTCGCCATCAGCCATCCATTCTGCAACCTGGCTTTCTGAATGGTTATACGTTTGCCCGAAACGTTTCTTATTAAAACCTTATCTGCTTCTTCTGCCGATAATTCCCGCGATGGTTTTATTCTTACAGTAATGGAATCGTGTACAGGTATATGATGACTTAAAAAACTATGTATACCTGAAACAGCAGTGGCCGCGGTTGAATTAGTAAAATTATAGGTTACATAAGCTGTATCGTATAAACTTCCTTCTTCTGTGTATAATTCAAAACCATCTTCTTCAAAAATATTAACCTGGTTGGGTGCAAATTTTTCATTCTCGTCAGAAAATGATGTTGCAAGTTTTGAATCGTATTGAATGTTGAACTGGATGCGGGAATTATTCTTTTTGGCATCTTTTACATCAATAATTATTGCATGAACTTCTTCATCCTGCAGATAAATTATCCCTTCATCTTTATAAATATTATAGGCCACTTTTTGAGCTCCCGGCAGCGGGTTTACATGCTGCACATAAACGCCTGCACGCGCATGCCAAGGATAATCTATTTGTGCATTCATGTAGCGTGTTTCATTATAATCAATGCTATCGTGCACAAACTCCGCAACCGGATTTCCATCCATACTGATTCTTGCGCTATAAATTCCATTGGGATTAGTTGAATTTGAAAAACGATCTGTTGCCCCAATGGCAAAACTAATTTTGTCTGATCCTACCTTAATTGTTCGGGGTGTTGCCAGTTTGTATACCCCTCCCGTTTTTTTTATTGATAATGACTGGGGCGACTGGTGGAAGGTTGACCGGTTCCTGTCGTACATCACAAGTCTGTTGATGGTAGGAGGAACAGCATCGGCAATGGGAAAATTAAAAAGCAGGGGATTTAATACCTTCTCAGTTTTTGTATCCCTGATTTCGAAATGCACGTGGGGGCCGGCAGATCCACCGGTATTTCCACTTTTACCTATATAATCACCTTTTTTCAAAGGAAACATTCCCGGAGGCAATTGAAGGTCAACTGCCCAGGACTCATTTTCATACTGCTTTTGTTTTACATAGGCTGCAAGCGCAGGATAAAACGCGTTCATGTGGGCATACAGCGTAGATAATCCATTCGGGTGATGGATATATATGGCCTGGCCAAAACCACCCGGCGCTACAACCACCCTTCCCACATAGCCTTCTGCAGAAGCATAAACTGAAAGATTCTCTCTTCTTTGGGTGCGTATATCAAGTCCCATATGCCAATGGTTGGTACGCAATTCGCCAAAATTGGAAACCAGTTCCATTCTAATGGCCAAAGGGTGGCGGAAATAATTCTGAGGATATGTTTGTGCCGATGTAGTGATTCCCGACCCGATCAATAAAAAAAAGAATATAAATCTGTTCATGTTAACTAAATAATTTCTTCCAATGCCTCAATCATTAAGCCATACTCAACCGGGCATAAAATTGGTAACATAATATGGTATTAAAAAATCACAAAACAACAACCATGAGTGTAAACAGCAAACATATGGCAACCTTTCTCCTGGGAGCAGCTGCTGCCTTTGGAGCATATAAATATTCAAAGCTTAGTGATGAAGAAAAGGAAAAACTGGCAAACAATATTAAAGACAAAGCCAATAAGTTAAAATCAAATGCGCTGGAAGCCGAAGACCAGGCAATGGATTATTTCAATGAATTAAAAACAAAAGGCGCGGAAGCCATGAAAGAATACATGCCTAAAGTGGAAGAATTTTTTGAGGGATTGTTTAAAGGTGGAACTAAAGCCACAAATTCCACAACAAATAACCCGGAAAATAATCCAGCAGGCTAATCTGATCTTTCATTTTAATCGGTACGATATTTTATATAGTAACCTTAGAAATTAATCATCTAAAAAAAATAATCATGGCAAAACCTGGAATTGGCTCATTATTGTTATTGGGCGCAGCAGCCTTTGGCGCGTATAAATATTATCAAATGTCCGACCAGCAGAAAAAGCAGTTGATGGATAAAGGAAAGAAGCTGGTAAACGACAATCTTGGTGGATTGACAAAGGCTTTTGAAAAGAAAAATGGTGCACCAGCTCATAACAGCATGGTTTAATCCAAAAGGTCTAAATCATTTCTGAGGTAAACTTCATTTACCTTAGTTTTGCACCCCGGGCAAATGCCCGGTTTTTTTATGACCATAACCCAGGTTAAGTTGCAAACAGTTTAGCCTGAAAAATTTCTTACATGCCTAAAGATTCCTCTATAAAATCGATACTCATTATTGGCTCGGGACCTATTGTAATTGGCCAGGCTGCTGAATTTGATTATTCAGGCACACAGGCCGCCCGGAGCATACGTGAAGAAGGAATAAAAGTTACCCTTATCAATAGCAATCCCGCAACCATCATGACCGATCCTATGATGGCCGATAAAGTGTACCTGCTTCCCCTCACCGCTGAAAGTATTGAGCAGATACTGGAAGAAAACCCCGATATCGATGCTGTTTTACCTACCATGGGAGGACAAACGGCCCTTAACCTCGCCAAGGAAGTGGAAGACCTGGGTATTTGGGAAAAGAATAATGTAAAGCTGATTGGGGTCGATATCAAAGCTATTGACAAGGCCGAGGACAGGGAAAAATTCCGTAAATGGATGATAGAAATAGGCGTTCCGGTTGCTACAGCCAAAACAGCCAACTCCTTCCTCGAAGGAAAGGAATTTGCCCAGGAAATTGGCTTCCCGCTGGTGATCAGGCCTTCTTTTACTTTAGGCGGAACAGGGGGTGGATTTGTTCACGGTCCCGAAGAGCTGGATGAGGCCCTGCAAAGAGGACTGGCCGCATCGCCTATTCACGAAGTACTGGTGGAAAAGGCTGTATTAGGATGGAAGGAATTTGAACTTGAATTGCTCCGCGACAGCGCCGATAATGTTTGCATCATATGTACTGTTGAGAACTTCGATCCTATGGGTGTTCATACCGGGGACTCCATTACCGTTGCTCCTGCAATGACACTGAGTGATACTGGCTTCCAGCTGATGCGCAATACAGCTATTAAAATGATGCGCGACCTTGGAAATTTTGCAGGTGGTTGTAATGTTCAATTTGCAATGAACCCTGAAACAGAAGAAATTATTGCAGTAGAAATCAATCCAAGGGTAAGCCGCTCTTCCGCGCTTTCATCAAAAGCAACCGGTTATCCCATTGCTAAAATTGCAGCCAAACTTGCAATTGGTTTTACACTCGATGAATTGAATAATCCTATCATTAAAACCACTTCTGCTTATTTCGAACCGGCCCTGGATTATGTGATCGTAAAAATTCCAAGATGGAATTTCGACAAATTCAAAGGAGCAAACGATACACTTGGTTTGCAAATGAAAAGTGTTGGAGAAGTGATGGCCATTGGAAGAAGTTTTACCGAGGCTGTTCAAAAAGCTTGTCAGAGCCTGGAGAATAATGCAGTTGGCCTGGGTTATTATGGAAAAAGTGCTATGAAGGCAGAAGAACTGCTTGAGTACATTAAAATTCCAAAATGGGACAGGATATTCCGGATCAAAGATGCTTTGATGCTTGGAATTACAGTGAATACAATAGCAAAAGCAACTGGCATCGATCGCTGGTTCATTCACGAAATTCAAAAGATTTGTAACATAGAAAAAGAACTAGACAGTTTAAAACTTGAAGATGTTTCGGATGAACTCATGTTGCGTGCCAAGGTAAATGGCTTCAGCGATGAACAGATCTCCAGGATCATTAAAGATGGTACTGAAGATGAAATTTATACAAAAAGGAAAGCAGCAGGCATTACAAGAACTTTTAAAATGGTGGATACCTGCAGTGCTGAATTTGAAGCAAAAACTCCTTACTTCTATTCCACTTTTGAAAAAGGAAATGAAAATGAAAGCAAGGTAAGTGACAGGAAAAAAATTATTGTTTTGGGAAGTGGGCCGAACAGGATAGGACAGGGAATAGAGTTCGATTATTGCTGCGTGCATGGATTGCTTGCCATAAAAGATTGTGGACTTGAATCTATAATGGTGAACTGCAATCCCGAAACGGTGAGTACCGATTTTGACATGGCTGATAAACTATATTTTGAACCCGTTTTCTGGGAACATTTATGGGAGATCATTGAGCACGAAAAACCGGAAGGTGTTATTGTGCAACTGGGCGGACAAACAGCTTTAAAGCTTGCGCAACGCCTTCACGAAAAGGGAGTAAAGATCATGGGAACTTCCTATGATAACATGGATATAGCCGAAGACAGGGGAAGGTTCAGCGATATGTTGAAAGAACTTGAAATACCTTATCCCGATTATGGAACTGCATTTGATGTAGATGAGGCCATTGAAGTTGCCAAGAGTGTTGGATACCCTGTTCTTGTGCGTCCGAGTTATGTTATTGGCGGACAAAGAATGCGGATTGTGATTAATGATGATGAACTGGAGAAGGCCGTGATTAGTTTATTGAAACATATACCCGGTAATAAAATTTTAATTGATCATTTTCTGGATCGTTGCCAGGAAGCAGAGATAGATGCCATTTTTGATGGTGAAGATTTTCATGTGATGGGTGTAATGGAACATATTGAGCCCGCCGGAATTCACAGTGGCGACAGCAATGCAGTATTACCTGCTTTCAACCTTGCACCATTGCTTGTAACAACAATGGAATTTTATGCAGAAAAAATTGCGCGGGCATTAAATATTCGGGGGCTCATCAACATTCAATTTGCAATAAAGGACGGGAAAGTATTTGTAATTGAAGCCAATCCGCGTGCATCGCGCACAACTCCATTTATTGCAAAAGCATACGGCATACCTTATTTGAATATTGCAACAAAAGTTATGCTGGGCAAAGCAAAACTTAAAGAATTTACATTTAAGAAAAGCCTGAAAGGATTTGCAATTAAGGAACCTGTTTTTTCTTTTGAAAAATTTCCGAATGTAAATAAGGAATTAGGACCGGAAATGAAAAGTACAGGTGAAGCCATTCGTTTTATTAAAGATCTACGCGATCCTTACTTCAGGCAATTGTATAAGGACAGGAGTATGTATTTGAGTAAGTAGGAGTGGTGAGTGGTGAGTAGTGAACCTGCCTGCCGGCAGGCAGGTGGTGAATAGTGAATGGTGAATGGTGAATCACTGCTGTCCGGTTAAAATTGCAATCTTCAATTGTTATAAAGACTTTTAATATTAAGCATGCAGAGGTTGGAACCACTGTTACGCCTTCGGCGAAGCACTAAGAAGGCCGCGAGTCGCGGCGACACAGTTTATAGTCTTTAATTCTGATCATTTCTCTGCATAGCGGAGTGTTTGAGGAGCGCCTTATTGCTCCTGGTTGATCTCTAATGAATGATTGTACCTAAGAAGGAGCAATACAGCGTGTAATGCCTCGTGAGCAAGAAGATTGGAGAGATATTGCATCTGTTTTAAAAAATCAGACTGTTTCTCCTGCGCA
>JAEZCV010000048.1 GCA_023429985.1 Bacteroidota bacterium
TACATGTATTTGATCCATCCTGCTATAATTAAAGCTGATGAGGAAAAGAAGAGGAATTTTCCATTCTGTTTTTCAGCTCTGCATAGTTTCAGGATATAGTAAACAGAAAAACTAATGAGTGCTATTGCAATAGCATCGGAAGAAGCAATGAAGTAGAAATAATAGACAAAACAGCCAATGATAAAAGTATAGATATTAACAAGGTGCGGTGGCAATAAGAAGAACTTAAGTATGTTCCGCAATGAAAATATCAAAAGGAGTGCAGCAAGCGTATCCAAAACAATTCCGCCCCACATATAGTTGGGACTGAATAAAAGAAAAAACGGGGAAAGCAATATAGAATACCCCGGTGGCCAGTTGGCTAGCGGTTCGTAAATAGTTTGGGCAAGATCGGAAGGATATGCCTTTGCAATGCTGAAGCCTTGACCATTTACAAAGCTTTGCGTAGCCATTACCTGGAAGGAAGCATCCACACGTATGTTGTAAAAGAATAGCAGCTGTAATATCCTGGATAGAATAGCTGTAATTAGAATTGCCATTCCGGTTAAGGGATGGGAAAGTATTCTTTTAATATGTTCCAGGTATTTCAGCATTTTATCTTCCTGCTATTGGAATGGCATAATAATCAAATTGAAGATAATTACCTATTAATTGATCCTTTGCTTTTTCAATGAAAGGCTGGAAACGGGGTTTATCTGAATGGCGCATGATCACCAGCAGAATAGCAGGTTGCGCAGATTGAATTGACTCCGGATGGTTAATTATGGAAATATCTTCGAGCAAGGGCTTTCGTGAATACAATACAGCTCTTAGTGTCATCCAGTCCGAGCTACCGGTAAGCACTATGTGAAAATCTTTATTCTGTTCCTGGATTTGCTGAATAATTCCGTTTGTGTATTGCTGAAACTTCAGTTCGTGCTGCCAGCCATAGGTTTCTTTTTGAAAGTTGATGATCCTTTTAAAAGAAAACATCAGTCCACGGAACATTTCAGGAAGCAGTAGTAAAACCAGGATAAGCAGGATGTTTTTGATCCTGTGTTTATTATATAAATGATAAGCTGCAAAAATCATAACAGGTATCAGCACATGAAGCAAGCCATAATATCGTGCTTCCTGCACATAGGTCCAGGTGCTTCCATCGTGAACATGTTCCCTGGCAATGTATAAAGAAAGTGAGGCAAGAAAGGTTGTGATGATAGCCGTTGCCAGCAACAGTAGAACCGTTGCTTTAAAAAACAGGTTTTTATTTGCGGAGTTTTTTCCGGAATGCTTCAACACTACATAAAGGATCAGTATCATAGCAGCCCAATGAACAACCTGGAAAATTAAAGAAAGTGCCTGCCATGCGTCTGACGATGATCCAAAAGCTATCCAAAGGGTTTCAGGTTTTAGAAATGCTGCGGGTAAATAAGCATGAAACGCTAAAAGATTTGCGGGAAAAAATCCACGTTCGGTTTGCTGAACATAGGCAAAGGATCCTGCATTTGCTTTTTGCCAAAATAATAGAACCGCTATAACAATAGCAATGAAAACTGAAGTTATAATACTGAGTTGTTTTAGTAATGCCTGCCTGTTTTTATTGGCTGCATACCATAATGCCATTGGAATGGCAAAAGCAATAGGGATGTAAAGATATTTCAGCGAAATACAAATAAGCAGCGCCGCCGTTATTCCCAGCATGTGAAGGGCGACATTTTTATTATATTTCAATATCCATAAAGCATAATAAGCTGCCAAAAGGAAAAATATAACAGCCAGTGCGTCGGTGCTGGGTTTTAACTGGAAATAAAATAAGGTGAGTCCGGATACAATGGTAAAAAGATTTACCAGGTAAGCAGGCAAATCAAAGAGGGTTACAATTTTCCGGCTGATGATGATCAGCCAGAATGCAGCCAGCAGGTTTAGCATCAATGCCGCAACAATATAATCCTGTTGAAATATCAGCAGCAGTGGGGCCATAAAGATGGAGTAGCCCGGCGGCCATCTAATATCTGTTTGATAGTTTATTTTGGAGAGGTCTGTACTATTTACAGTGGCAGGACCGATGGATCTTCCTTCCGTGAGAGATTGTGCAAACCATGCCTGGTGAGAAAGATCTGATCGTGTGTCAAACAAATAAATTAACTGTAGGGATTTTAAAATGAAGACCAGGAGAATGATAATGGTTCCTGAATGTTTTGCTGAAAGCATTCTCTTTAAAAATTCTTTCCAGGAGCTGAAACTGCGAATCAGTTTTCTTCCCATATAAAAATGCTTGAATCTTTTAATAAGGAAAGTTGCTGGTTGAACGCCGCATTTAAAACTATTCGAAACTGGTTAACATTGGAAATTCCCGGGTAGAATTCCTGGTAATTTCTCCCGGGAAGCAGTACCGCGTTTAAATTCATAAAATAATATTCTTTATTAAGCACGGTTTTAAACTGCCTGAAACCATGGTCGCTCATGAGCAGTATAATGGGAGGAGAGGAGGCATGTTCAATAATATCATCTACCAGCTTCAATAATTTTTTATTGGTATACTTCAGGTAAGAAAGATAATCGGCCTGGTTCAACTTGTTTTCTTCTTCCATAACCTGTGGAGGCACTTCCCTTGCATTGCTGTCGAAATAATATGGGAAGTGAGGAAGGATCAAATGGCTGTAAACAAATTTTGGATTGGACGAACGCTGTTGTGCTGTTTGAATGGTTTTATTAATTACCTGTTCATTGTTTTCCCTGATCATTTTTTTCGACCTTTCCAACTTTTCATCACTTATAAAATGATAGCCCAGGTCTCTTTTAAATCTTTCCACAAGGGTTTGCGATAAGATCATTTGTTTTTTTGATGGGAAGAATTTCACTTCTGCCAGTTTCTCTTCTCCCTGTACATCAAAAATGGAATGATTGAAGATATCATAGCCATTATCCATAAAAAAACGTGTAAGGGCATTGTTTTTCACCAGCTGGCCACAATCATACATGTCCGCATGATTTTCCTGTAACCTGGAAAGGTTCTCCAGGTAATTCATGTTTAACAATGAGGCCATGGAATACATGGTAGAATTGTAATTACTTGACGGATCTTCTGCTACATGGAAATTCCTGTTTCTCAGTTGCTGTTCAAATTCCGAATTATCAAAACCAAAAATATCGTTTAGCTGTTTTTTTCCTGCATATTCATCGGCAATTACCAGGTAAATATCCGGTTTGCTTTCAGGTATGTCATGGTTGAATTGTATGTTATTTACAGTAACCCGATCAGCTGGAGAAATCATGAATACGCCGGCAACATCAATTAAAATAAGAATAAGGAATAACAGGTTCAGGAATTTTGAAATGCCCCTGAAATTTTTTGTGGACCGCTTTAGCAGCATGGTTGCAAATAATACCAGAATACAAGCCAGGGGAAGTAAAAAACTATAACCTGAAAAAAAACTTCCCGGCCATGCGGATTTTACAAAATCGTGGAATGAGCCAAAGAAGAAGTTAATAAACAGGATGATGAATGTGAGCAATGCGGCTTTGGAAAGGTTTCGGAAGAAAATCCATGCACCTGCGGTAAGAAAAAATGCAACAATACTATAAATGATATAAACTTCGAGTGCCGGCAGGAAGGGATTGAGTCGATGATTTTCCAGGCCTGCATGCAATACAAAAAATAAGGGAAGCAATGCCAGGAAATACGGTCGGTTGCTTATATAAGTTCGTAAATCAGCCATTCTTTTTCATTAAGAACATAGTTCTGCTACTCTTACCAACAGGAGTGGATTTAATAACTGAATAGTATCTCCTGAAAGCAGAAAGGAAATTCACTTCGGAATATTCATCAAATACATCTTTCTTCTGTTGCAGCATGAAAGCAACCTTGGGATCTGTTTTAGGAACAAATTCAATTACCAGGTATGTCCCCATTGAGGCAAACATAGGTGCAGACAATTCAAAGGGTATATTATTTCCAATGGAAAGGTGATGAATGAGTGCGAGAGCCATCACAACATCAGAATTTATTCTTGATAAGAATGATGATCGTTCGTTATTATTTAAACCAGTTGCCGGGGTAGGTGCGGCCAGGTTCATCACCAGTGGATAGATATTTTCCAGTTTTTCCTTCTTTGCATGGTTGTAAAGATTGTTAATGGAAAAATGATCTAAATCCGCTGCAATGGTAAACATCTGCAATGATGAAGCAATTTTAGAAAAACTGCCTTCATTGGCGCCCGCATCAAACACGGTTCTTGCATTTGTTTCTTTCAGCCATTCACCAACGATCTCTTTTTTCCTTTCTACATAATCATCTCTTTGTCCTGCTTCATCATAATAGCCAGACCATACACCTGACGGATCTTTCAATTTAAATGATTCAACAGCAGATTTCAGGCTCCTGAAAAGATTTTTAAGTTTGGCAGCCGAGAATGAATTGTTTTTGGCATCATTGCCTGGTTTATGTTTTGCAGCCATTCCTGCATGTAAATGAAGATGCAG
>JAEZCV010000065.1 GCA_023429985.1 Bacteroidota bacterium
TTGAAGGGTGGGGTAATGATATTGAAATGGTTGTAACTCAATTTTTTTACTGGATGCTTTTACACCACCCAAAATCACTTCTCCCATTTCACCATAGAGCAGTTTTACACAAAAACCTGGTACTGCCGGTAAAAAGAACGGTCGTTTGGCAACTTTAGCAAGTATTTTCATAAATTCTTTATTAGTGACGGGTTCTGGCGCAACAGCATTGTAGATCCCATTCCAAGTGTCATCTTCTAAAGCACTAATATACAACCTGCACAAATCTTCGATATGAATCCAGCTGATGTATTGTTTGCCTGTTCCAATTGGAGAAGCTAATCCTGATTTTGCCAGTGGTACAAGCTTTTTTAGCATTCCACCCTCACGGCTCAGTACCGGCCCGGTTCGAAACTGTATCAGCCTGATTTTTAATTTGTTGATTTTGGAGACTGTATTTTCCCATTTCACACATAATTGTGCCAGAAAATCAGTACCAGCAGGAGATTCTTCAGTCACCATTAACTCTTGGCTGTCAGCACCATAATAATTGATCCCTGACGAGGATACTACTGCTTTTACCTTATGCTTCAAAAGGTGTAATTTCTGATACAAAAGGTAAGAAGTTTCTATCCGGCTTTTTTCGATCTTTTCCTTTTGAGCCGCTGTCCATCTCTTCGATGTGAGGTTAGTACCAGCCAAATGAATGATGTAGTCAGCGTTTTCTATTGCACCTGGTTCAACCACATTTTTACTCACCTGCCAGGTAAAGGTTTTTACTTTTTCATCACCACTTCGGGAACGGCTCAGATGGGCCACGTTATAACCTTTAGACAAAAGCATTTTAGTAAGTGCACTTCCTATTAAACCGGTACCACCGGTAATTAACACATGATTAGCCATAGTATTTGTATTCTACTTTAAGAATAGAAAAATAGATGCTTTTGTTCATCTATTTGTTAATAGTAAGTCCATATAATTTTACTTACCAAATCAATAACCAAATCAGCTAATTTTTGAATATACCAATCTGGGGATTGTCATTTATGTGGTTTGGACAAATCATATCTTCTTAACATCAGATAGTTTAGTTTAACGATAAGTTAAAATCAACTACGCTTTTAGATAACACTGTGTTAGCACTTTTGCACCGATGATTAAAAAATATTTACAAAAATTTATTTAACAAGAAATGAAAAGACTAAATGTTTACTTTTTGATGTTAATGATGGGCCTCATCTTTTTCACCGCGTGTAATGATGATGAGAATGATCCTGTTTTTGATAGTCCTGAAATTGAAGCAGTAGATGCTCAAATCCAACAAAAACCAGGCGAAACAACAAATATACGCTTAAATGCATCTGCCGATGCGGGTATCAAATCAATTACAGTTTCTGGTGATGCAGAAGGAAATGTGACATTTGATGCCAATGACAAAAGTCAGATGGTAACCTATCCTTATACAGTACCTGGTGATGCAGAAGAAGGGGATTCTTATGAATTTACTTTCACTTTAACTGATAAACAAGATAGAACAGATGCAGCAACAGTTACAGTAGTTGCTACAGCCTTGCCTGGTCAAAATATTATTTTGAACACCTCAGGCAATGGTCTAGCCGATTTAGAAGGCTTTGATGATGAAACAAATACCTATACCCTGCTGGCAAGAAACACCTACACACTTGAGGGATTTGTCTTTGTCAATGAAGGGCAAACTATCGAGATTGAAGCCGGAACCGTAATTAAGGGGATGCCTGGTCAGGGAGGTGGAGCCAGTGCACTTGTAATCTCCAGAGGTGGAAAAATAATGGCTAATGGAACAAGGGAAAATCCCATTATTTTTACTGGATTGGCCGATAATTTAGAAGGGTCTGTGCCAGACGATGCAGAAGCTTTGTGGGGTGGACTAATTGTGTTGGGAAATGCGCCTACTAATAATATTAATGATAATGATGACGCCACAGGAGGATTAAAAGCTATTGAAGGTTTACCTACAGATGGGCTGGAAGGAGATCCTTTTTATGGAGGGGATGATGTGAATGATAACTCGGGTGTAATACGCTATGTGTCTATCCGTCATGGAGGCTCTTTGATTGGTGGCGATAATGAGATCAACGGATTGACCTTAGGTGGTGTAGGTGCTGGTACCATTATTGAATATGTAGAGGTTTGGTCTAATCTCGATGACGGAATTGAATGGTTTGGGGGAACGGTTAATGCAAAATACCTTGTTGCTTCTTATATTGGCGATGATGGTTTTGATTATGACGAAGGATTTAGCGGTAGTGTACAGTTCGGATTTATCTATGCAGGTGAAACCAATGTAAAAGATGATTCATGGGGCGGTGAGCATGACGGAGGGGTAGGAAATAACGAAGCTTCTATGCCTTATGCAAAGCCTAAATTTTATAATATTACATCGTTTGGCGTACCAAATATGTTGGGCACCATGCTATTAAGAGATAATGCCGGTGGAGAGTACCATAACAGTATCTTTGCCAACTATGAAAAAGGTGTCTCATTGGAAATAAGAACTGACATCGAAAGTAGCTATGACAGGCTGCAATCCGGTGATCTAAAACTGGAAAACAACATATGGTATAATGTTGCTGATGGTATCCCTGCCAATATTTTTACAATCATTACAGCAGGTACTGTAGATCCAACAGATAAAAATAATGCAGCCTCTTATTTCACCAATTATTTTACTT
>JAEZCV010000209.1 GCA_023429985.1 Bacteroidota bacterium
AATCCGGGGTTTTTTTATTTCCGTTTGGTAGTTCTGCAACCTGCGGGATCAGGTACAAGCCTTTCCCAACCATTCAAGCCTGTCCCGACCATTCGGGGCCTGTCCCGACCTTTCGGGGCCTGTCCCGACTCTTCGGGGCCTGTCCCGACCATTCGGGGCCTGTTCCGATTCTTAGGGGCAACTGAATTAGCTCAGATGGTTAGAGTCCCGCACCTGCGGGATTATTCAGAGGGTTCAGGTTCGGGGCTTGTCCCGACCATTCGAGCCTGTCCCGACCATTCGGGATCCTGAAGGGGAGTATTGATAATTAAGGAGTTGTAACATGCAACCCTATTTTTTATTTAGCACGCTTCTACAAATTTTCGACACTATTGGTGAGTTGGAACGCTTAGATGGTCGAATTGTCAAAAATCACCAGTATGCCTCAATCTCTTACGAAAGCTGTTAATTCGCCAATGATCATTCGTAACCTTCTTTGTTCATTTTGTTCAAGATGCGCAGAGATCCACTCGCCGAAATATTCATTTTCCAGTAGTAAGCGAAATTGTTCCTTAAAATAAGCTTTGACAGCTGCGTCGGCAGCCTGCAGCTCTTCCCAAATGGTGGTTCGGTTATTTAGAACATAAACAATATCTTCAAAGTCCGAACTCCACCTGCCATCGCCACCTCCACGATTGTTGAAAGCTTCCATCTTGGTAGCCAGAAAATAAACAGGCTGAAAGATCTTAATGGTATAATGTTCATCCAGAGCATGAGTCATCGCCGTAGCATAGCCCTGTTCATACCAGGAGTTAGTAAACCCCAGAGTATTTTCCCCTGTTGGCATAACATCTACAATGATACCACGTACACGATACCGGCAAATAACTCCGGATTCAGTATCATTGGTAAACCCTTTTGATCGAAGGCGTTCCTCAATGGCTGCATAATCCCGGTAATACATGAGTTCAACTAGTATATCCACATCTTCTGTCGGCCTGGCCTCGCCTGAGGGCCGGTCTGCATACAATGCAACGGTTGCTCCTCCCACAAATACCACTTCATTTGCCAGTTCTTCCAATGCATCATAAACAACTTTTATCCTAGTGATGCTTTCCCTGCTCATAGAATCGCTTTTTTCAGTTCATCCATCGCCATTTTTAGTTCTCTCACTTTGCCAACGCGTAAGATATCAATACTGGCAAGTAACTTATAGAGCAGTTCGTCCCTCCTGGCTGCCTTAGGTACATTAGGATGTAAGGGTTCAATCATTAACCCTCTTATGTCGCCTTCTTCATCAGGCCAGGCATATTGCATTTCGGCCTGAAAGAATTTCTTGTAGTAGGGGTGAGAATGGGCAGTTCCTAAACCTGTAACCATGGCACCAGGACTGGTCGGGAACACATACTTAAGTCCATATTGAATGAACTCCATTAGGGCTAATCGATGAACATTACGTGCTTCTGCATGGTACAATCCTGCCTTTTCACTTCGTTTCAGAGACGCTGAGATCTCAGAAAGTGGGATAAACAGATCGGCTGACAAATCCCTGTATTGCCATGGTGTGTCTTTCAAAGTCACCAGCTTCAATAAAATAACAATGTCCTGGGGGCGCATCATATCTCAAAGATACAATTGTTGTTCTTTGTTCGCAAATCGCGAACGACGAACATACTTAATACCTTGTCTTCAATTTTTGTTAAAAGTGACTATATATTTAAACTCTTTAATTTATTAAGTTAGTTAAAAAGATTTCTGATTTAGTCTTATAGCATTCTAAGCTTAAAATCAGCCTTAATTTTTAATAAACAGGTATGAAGTCTCTATGTCGAAGGGCAGCCAAAGCCTCGGAGCAATCCGGAGGTTTTTTATTCCGTTTTGAAGAGTTTGATTGATTAATACATCTCTGTTACTTCTACAAGATCCAATTCTGAATATTTTAATGACGGCGCAATAATATTTTGCTCAATTCCTACCGGGTTCTTAACTTGTCGAATTCACCTTAACCATAAAAATACAATCATGAAAAAAATTACGCTTTTAGCTTTTGCCGCCATTTCATTTGCTGCCTGCAATAACACCGAAACCGATGTAACCGCAACTGATAGCGATACGTCAACAACAATGGAAAATACAACTACCGCCAATGCCTATGCTCCATCTGAAGGGGATGTGATCTACAGAGAAAATAAAGTAAGAGTATATAGAAATGGTGCCTGGGTAGATGCCGATAATGATGTTACTCTTGACAATGGTGTTGTAGTTTACCGTGATGGCAGAGCTGTTAAAGATGGCAAGGAAGTAGAACTGGAAGACGGTGAAATCGTAACTAAAACAGGAAACTTTCTTGATAAAACAGGTCAGGCAATAGAAAATGCATGGAAGGATGCAAAGGAAGCCACCAAAGAAGCAGGTAAAGATATAAAGGATGCTCTTGATGGTGATGATAACAGGAATTGATAATCTTATTTATAGTAACAGGTTCAATTAAAGCCCCAAGGGGCTTTTTTTTATTTAATAAATTACCCGTCCCAGCTGGTTTTCCTGAATTCAAATCAGCTTAAATATGATCTCCACCATAGGTCCGCGTTTGGCACTAACTTATATGAGTGGTAATTCTTAACCCGTCAGGATTTCCTACTTTCAACACTTCAAAACTTCAGCATGAAAAAAATTGCACTGCTGCTGGGAGTATTCACTTCCGCAACTGCCTTCACCCAGATTGATGCAGGACTGTTTCGCTATCCTGATGTTTCATCAACAGAAATTGTATTTACCTATGCCAATGACCTCTGGATCATGCCTAAAAACGGGGGAACGGCGCTAAGACTGAGTTCACCCGCAGGCGTAGAGATCTTTCCAAAATTTTCTGCCGACGGTAAAACCATTGCTTTCACCGGCAACTACGATGGTAACGGTGATGTATACGTGATTCCTTCAACAGGTGGCGTTCCCGTGCGCGCAACAAGTCATGGTTATATGGATCGTGTGATTGACTGGACCAAAGAAGGAAAAGTGGTTTTTGCATCCGGACGTGAAAGTGGAAAGGCGCGCTTCAACCAGTTTTATACTGTGGCAGCATCTGGCGGACCAGTTGAAAAACTTCCCCTGGAATACGCCGAATTCGGCTCTTATTCTCCCGATGGTAAAGAAATAGCTGTAGTGATCCGCTCCGAACGTTTGCGTAACTGGAAGCGCTACCGCGGTGGTAATGCCGGAGATATCCATATCTACAACTTCGCCAATAAAAGCTCACAGAATATTTCCGTTAATGATGATGCGCCTTATGATTTTCCTATGTGGCATGGCAACAGTATCTATTTTCTTTCCGACCGCGGACCTGAACTGCGCGCCAACATCTGGAAATACGATGTTGCTTCAAAAGCACTCACCCAAATAACCCACTATAAGGATTATGATGTGCATTTTCCCTCCATGGGTCCTGAAGATATAGTGTATGAAGCTGGCGGGAAATTATACCTGCTTCCCTTTGCCACTCTTCAACCAAAAGAAGTGAAAGTGAACCTGGTTACTGACAGGGCTTTGCTCAAACCAAGACTTGAATCAGCAGATAAAAATATCCAGTCATTAGCCTTAAGTCCTGATGGTAATCGCGTATTGATTGAAGCACGAGGAAATATATTTTCAGTGCCGGCGGAAAACGGCTATGTAAAAGATCTTACCCGCACTTCAGGTTCCGCAGAACGCTTTCCTGCATGGTCGCCCGATGGAAGACTTGTTGCTTACTGGAGTGATAAATCAGGTGAGTACGAACTCTATGTAAAACAGCCCGACCAGGAAGGTTCGGAGCGTAAGATCACCAACCTCGGGCCAGGATTTCGATACAATCCTTATTGGTCGCCCGACAGCAAGAAGATTGCTTTTATCGACAAGGCAATGAAAATACATGTTGTTGATGTTGCAAGCGGCAACATTACGCAAATCGATAAAGGATTGCGCATGATGCATGGTCCGCTTACAGGTTTTACGGTGCAATGGTCGCCGGATAGCAGGTATTTAACCTATAACCGGGACCTGGATCATTACCAGAATGCTGTATTTATTTATAATATCAATGCAAAGAAATTACACCAGGTAACTTCAGGTTTTTACAGTGCATTCTCACCTGTGTTTGACCCGGAAGGCAAGCACCTTTATTTCATTACTTCGCAATCTTTCCAGCCCATTTACAGCAGCATCGATAACAATTTTATCTATGCCAACTCCGGAAAGGTCGCAGCTATATCATTGTTGAAAACCACACCTTCATTGCTTGCTCCAAAGAATGATACAGTTGCATTAAGATTAGATGATCCCGCAAAAAAGAAGGAGCTGGAGAATAAGGCAGAAAAAGAAAGAAAAGATACTTCATTAAAAACTAAGCCGCTTCCTTCTGCCAATAATGTATTGATTGATTTTGATGGCCTGGAACAAAGAATGGTATTGCTTCCTTTAACGGCTGGAAATTATGGCAGACTCAATGCCACTAAGGATAAGATCATTTATATGAAGTTTCCAAACACCGGCACTTCCGGGGGACAGGGATCCATCAAATTTTTTGATATTGAAAAAAGGGAAGAAAAAAATATCCTGGATAACGCTAATGCTTATGTGCTTTCTGCAAATAAAGGAAAGATTCTTGCAGCACGTTCCAACAACCAGTTTGCAATAATAAATCCATCCGAAAACCAGAAATTCGAAAAGCCTTTACGTGTATCAGAAATGCAAATGCTTGTAGATCCTGCCGCAGAATGGAAGCAGATATATACCGATGCATGGCGTATTCAAAGAGATTATTTCTACGATCCAAACATGCATGGTGTAAACTGGAACCAGGTGCGCGAGCGTTATGCTAAAATGCTCGAAGGCGCCATGACGCGGGAAGAAGCCAATTATGTAATAGGTGAAATGATTGGTGAACTCAATGCATCGCACACTTATTTTGGTGGTGGTGACCTGGAGCAATCAAAATCACAAAACACCGGTTACCTCGGTGTAGATTATGAAGCAGCGGGTGATTATTATAAGATCAAAAATATTGTGCGTGCAGGCAGTCATGATGCAGAAGCACGTTCACCACTTGATATATCAGGAACCGATATCAGTGAAGGAATGTACATACTTGCGGTGAATGGTGTTCCGCTTACAACTTCGCAGGAACCATATGCAGCATTTGAAGGACTGGCCAACAAAGCGGTGGAAATAACTTATAACAACCGCCCAACATTTACGGGAGCAAAAACTGCTATTGTACAAACTCTGGATGATGAATACCGCCTGCGTCATTTGGCATGGATCGACGGTATGGCTAAACGTGTTTCTGATGCAACGAACGGTGAAGTAGGATATATTTATGTTCCTAGTACAGGAGTAGATGGACAAAATGAATTAATTAGACAGTTCAATGCACAATGGCAGAAGAAAGGATTGATCATTGATGAAAGGTTTAATAACGGCGGACAGATACCCGATCGTTTTATTGAAATGCTGAACCGCGATCCACTTGCATTCTGGGCTATACGTGATGGCGAAACATGGCCATGGCCTCCATACGCACATTTCGGTCCGAAAGTGATGCTGATGAATGGCTGGAGTGGTTCCGGAGGTGATGCATTCCCCGATTATTTCCGCAGAAAAGGATTGGGTCCATTGATCGGAACAAGAACCTGGGGCGGATTGATAGGTATTTCAGGAACACCTGCCTTAATTGATGGAGGTAATGTAACTGCACCCAGTTTCCGTATGTACAACCCCGATGGTAGCTGGTTCAGGGAAGGTCATGGTGTTGACCCGGATATTATGGTTGATGAAAATCTTGGCTCCATGGCTCGTGGTGTAGCCCCACAACTGGAAAGAGCCATTGCGGAGATCAAACAATTGCTGAAATCAAAAGAATACAAAATGCCTGTTCCGCCAAAGGTCGAAGCAAGGGGATTTTGATGAAAGTCACGGACCGGTTCAATAAGTAGACAGGAGATCTTTATTTGGAGGACCGCAAATTTTTGTCGTTTCCTGTTTATTTATGGAAGATGTCCAGGTATTCTTTAAAAATAAAAAAGCGATTTCTTTTGAAGCCTGTTGTTTCTTTCAGGATGCCTGCTTTAATAAAATCATCTATGATCTTATAAGTTGAAACATTGGAGATTTCCAACTGTTCCGACACATCAGCTGCAGACACAAGAGGTTGTTTAAAAAGGTAATCCAGTAAAGCATTACTTAGTTAACTCTAAGGACATAAGGTTAAGTATATTAGTTATAATTAAGATAAGCGGGCGGATGGTTAATTATGATATTTTCAATTTAATTTTCGTGATGAAGTTCCCCTCCTGACATACCCTTGTCACTCCACCCTCTCAGCTTTGCATTATAATTTTAAAAATTAAACATATGGAACAAACAATGCAAAGGACCGCTCAGGTAATTACGCCATCTGAATTGCTGCATCACTGGCAGGGCCATCGCCAGCTTACGCGCAGGGTGATAGAAGCATTTCCTGAAAAAGAACTGTTTGAATTTTCTATTGGTGGGATGAGAACATTTGCTGTACTTACATTCGAACTGCTGGGAATTGCTGTACCCGCACTTAAGGAAATCGTATATGGCGGCAATAAAGAGCTAAATGAAGAAGTAGATCCCAACGTTAAAAAGGAAGATTTACTAAAGCTTTGGGATGATGCCACCACTTCCATTGATGAACTCTTTGCCAAAATACCCATGGAAAGATTTCATGAAACCATTAACCTCTTTGGCAAATATGAAAACACCATCTGGGCATCGATCTTTTATTTTATAGATAATGAAATTCATCACCGCGGCCAGGGATATGTATACCTGCGTGCACTTGGAATAGAACCACCAGCATTCTGGGACAGGCCTTAAACATTTCATCATATGAAACCTGTATTTGTTTTTAAAACTTCTGTAATAAGCAATCAGCAGGTAAAAGAACTGAAGCCAAAGCTCGACATGCTGATACAAAAGGATGAACGCTGGAACTTCGACTTAATGGATTGTGATAATATTCTAAGGGTTGAGACAACATCCTGCGATGGTACACGTGTAATGGAAGTATTGCTGTCAGCCGGTTATGATTGCGAAGAGTTGCAGTAGTATTTTAGAGGGTTGTGCAGAAAAAATCAACTGCTTATATGAGCAATGGTTTTTTCTGCCAGCTCTTTTACTTTCAACTTAAAAGATTCCGGTTCTATTATCCTTGCCTGGTCGCCAAACATAAGGTACCACCTTGCCAGTCCTTCCATGGAAGCCACCATAAAACTCATGATCACTTCGTTTTCATTTTCTATTTCTTCAACAAAGCCATAATATTTTTTGCCACTACTTAAATAACAGGCTGTATTCTTTTGAACAGCAATTACAACTTTGGTTGTATTACAATCCGTGAGTTCTTTAAACTCACGGATATTCACATGCGATTTTGCAAAAGGAAGATCGGTTTGCTGAATAGTTAGGATCCTGTCCGTACGAAACTGGCGGTATTCATTTCTCAGGTGACAAAAAGCATAGAGGTACCAGTGATTGTGTTCATAAAAAACGCCCACGGGTTCAATAAATCTTTTGCGTGGTTCTGTAGCATTAAGGGAATGGTAGTTGATGTGCACCTGCAATTGCATGGCAATGCTGTTGAACAAAACAGGCAATGCGTTGGAAATGGTTTTATTGAAATCTTTATTTGAAGGAGTGGCCCACACGCTATTTTCCAGGGAGGACACCCAGTCCTTTTCACCACCTTTCAAAACCGATTTGATCTTATCCATGGCAGATTTGAAATAGGCACCCAGGCCTTCGTCGGTAAACTGCATCACCAGCTTTTCGGCGGCCACAAAGGAGCCGGCTTCTTCGCGGGTGAACTGCACCGGCGGCAGGCGATAGCCATCCATGATGGAGTAGCCCACACCGGCCTCACCCAGTATAGGAACACCGGCAGCTTCCAGCGAGCGTATATCGCGGTAGATGGTGCGCAGGCTCACACCAAAGCGTTCGGAAAGATCCTGTGCTTTCACCAGCCTGCGCGACTGCAACAAAACCAGTATGGCCAGCGTGCGGTCGAACCGGTTGAGTTCCGAGGTGATCATGGCTGTAAAATAATAAAGATTGATCAGGATTTAAATCTGATGAAAGGATGATCAGGATGGGATGCAGACCAGGGGATGATCAGGATTCAATGCAGTTTGAAATGAATTAATCAACTACTTTGGTGACCGGTTTCATAAAATGACGCAGTTAACTAAGCACTACCTGGTTAAGGTATAGTTCCCGAAACATTTTTTCACTCTAAAATTATTTCTCTTTCAGCATCATACACGCTCCATTCTGATCCTGATAATCCCTTCATCTGCATTCCATCCTGATCCTCCCAGCAAGATCTGTAGCGCATACTTCAATAATAGTATCTGCCAGGTTATGATTAGTCTTACTGGCAATGTAAACCCAGTGCAATCCATCAGGCGTTATGGAAGCTTCACCTTCCTCAATAACAGAATTAGAAATTGAGATTTGCACCCTAACATGCTGCACCTTACCATTATCGGTAACCAGCATTTGAATACGATCGCCAGGATTGCCCATATATCCCGAAGCATCCACCAGGTGAATAACCGGAGGCTTGCAATAATCGGCAATAGCCATATTGCGCGGTGTGCGACCGTTACCTGCAAGAGCAGCATAAAAAGCATAGAGCTCAGGGTTTTGCAAGGCAGTAAAAGCATATTGAGATGCCTCACGAAAAAGATTACGCCCGGATTGCTGTGCGGGAGTGTTAGAACTATAAGGCCTTTGTTTATTATACCTGAAGGTTTTGCCATTGCGAACTTTATAAACATAATCGCCCAGCGCTCCACTCAAACCCTCCAGTAAAATGTTGTTAGTTACCAGTGCCATAACAAAAGTTTAGTTTCTAATTATACGTTTAGACCTTAGGGTTAGGGCAGCCGTTTGAAGTTTTTTTTGTTAAATAAAAATGAAATGATGCGAATGCCTGTTTTGAAGGATCTTTCCCTGGTTGAATTCTATACGCAGGCTATAGGCACTCTATAGACACCCTATAGGCACGTAGGAGCTGGAGGGCTTTAGGTCCTACTGAGGTGTAAGGATTGTATAGGGTGGGGTTAGGGGTGGTGCGGGAGTTAGAATGAGAATTAGGTTTGTTATGGATGTATTTTTCAGAAGGATTTCATATCTTTTTAAGTTACGAGCGTTGGAGAAGTAGTATATTTTTTATAACTTTTTACAAATGATAAAGTTAGATGGAGCGATAAGATGTGTTGGAAATTACGCTGATACACAAGAACGGTGGGAGATTCCATTTAACCCTATAGGGAGGATAAACCTTCCAGC
>JAEZCV010000136.1 GCA_023429985.1 Bacteroidota bacterium
GGCATATGATCCGCGCCATCTGCGCAAGGGAATGTTTGAAACAACAACAGGGTGTTTCAATCTGCCGAAAATCCGCAGGAACAACATTTTATTTTCCCGCTGATTTTCGCGGATGATGAAGATCAAATGCCTTTGCAAAATGCACCAGCGCAGATCTTCGCGGATTGTAGACGAAGGTTACAATGAAAACTCAAGCCGCAAACATTAGATGTACCTGCTTTGTGGAAACTGATCCGCGCCATCTGCGCAAGGGAATGTTTGAAACAACAACAGGGTGTTTCAATCTGCGAAAATCCGCGGGAACAACATTTTATTTTCCCGCTGATTTTCGCGGATGGTGAAGATCAAATGCCTTTGCAAAATGCACCAGCGCAGATCTTCGCGGGATGTAGACGAAGGTTACAATGAAAACTCAAGCAGCAAACATTAGATGTACATGCTCACAGCCCAGGGTTTCTCCCTGGCCCACGGTTTCATCGAATCCCATTGAATAAATCAATTCGTGATAAAAAATTTTCCAGACGAACAAGGCAAAATAATCGACCAAATTGAAACGGGGAGATTGCTAAATTCCCTTCTAAGCCAATCCATCAAAAAACTTAAGTGTTATTACCTAAATTATTAAAAGTCATCTCGTAATTACTTAGCCTCGCATTATATTTATTCTTTATTTCCGAAACCAATATCCTTAGATCATCATGAAAAGCTTATAAAGCTTTTGTTCCTAAGGGTTTTGGGGAAACAAATTAAACTTTGTGTTAAGTAAATTTAGAATCACCAAAATAAAATCCTGTGAAAAAAATTACCATCTTCATCGCCGATGATCATACCCTGGTCAGGGAAACCTGGAGCTTTATCCTTAACACAAACCCCGAATTTTCTGTAATTGGTGAAGCCGGCAGCGCCGAAGAAGCCATAATCCAGATCAATTATTTAAAACCCGATGTAGTGATCATGGACATCAACCTGCCCAATATGAACGGGATCGATGCCACCCATGAGATCATCAAAAATGCACCGGGAACCAAAGTCTTAGGCGTTTCTCTACATACCCAGCCCACCTACGCCAAAAAAATGATCCAGAAAGGCGCCTCAGGCTACATCACTAAAAACTCTTCGCGCGACGAAATGTTCGAAGCCATTAAAGAAGTGTATAAAGGCAATAAATATATCTGTACCGAAATGAAAAAGATCATTTCCGACCAGATGATGTTTGGCGATGCAGAGGCCTCAGGTATCAACTCACTTTCGCAAAGAGAACTGGAAGTGATCGCTCTCATTAAAAAAGGACAGTCATCCAAAGAAATAGCCAATGCGCTTTACATATCGGTAAATACGGTTGAAGCACACCGTTATAACATTCTCAGGAAACTAAATCTTAAAAACTCTGCCGCGCTGGTAAATTTTATCAATAACAGCAACATCGAACTGGTGGCTTAATGCATTTTTTAAAGGAATGGAAATGGATTTTTCAATCTATGCCAGCTACCTTTGCCTCTGATGAAAAAAAATACATCAGCATTTTTCAAACACCTGAATGCGTATTTCGACGCTGTGTATGTTATTTCACTGGAAAGAGCCACTGAAAGACACGCACACGTGAAGAAAGAACTGGAAGGATTAAGCTACCAGTTGTTCTATGGAGTGGACAAACAAAACCTTGATGTTGAACAGTTAAAGAAGCAGGGTATCTATAACGAAGAAAAGGCCATTCAGAACCACCGCTTTACAAAACCCTTACTTCCCGGAATGATCGGATGCTCCTGGAGCCACCGAAATATTTACGATGACATTATTAAAAACAATTACGCTAATGCCCTGATACTGGAAGATGATATCCTTATTGATGATGACACTGTAATTCATTTCCCCGAAATGATGAAGGAACTTCCTGATGACTGGGAACTGGTTTACCTGGGCTATGCCCGCCACGAATCAGCTTCTTTAATAAACAACTTAAAAAAGACAGCCTATCATTTACAGAGATTATTCGGCAGGCATAAGTTCAGCCATCGTACCATTCATAACCTATACCCTTCCCGCATTACCAATCATGTTTATAAGGCCGGCTATCACGATCAAACGCATGCTTATGCCGTTACAAGATCCGGAGCAGCCAAACTGAGAAAACTGCAGGAGCCCATAACCTTTATTGCCGATAACCTGCTGGCATATGCTGCTACAAATGAGATCATTAAAGCTTATATTTTTAAACCCAAACTCATTAACCAGCTTTCGCAGGGCTTCGAAAAAAAAACAGGCACTTATATTAATGACTGATGTGATTACCTTTATCTCCGGCCCGAAAGGTCATAATTAAACGCTTTCTTTTTCATGAAAATTCTCATTCAATACCTGAAGCCTAATAAGTGGATGGTTTTCCTGATATTATTGCTGGCTGCCCTCAACATTGGTTTCTCCCTTATTGATCCTATCATCTTCGGGAAACTGATCGATTTTGCCTGGACCTATTCTTCCGAACCCACACAATACAATGCATTCTGGTGGGATTTTGCGGGTCCGGTGCTTGAATTGCTCGGACTTTCCATTGCAGTAGCCATGGTAAGCCGCATTGCTAAAAACTTCCAGGACTATTTTTTAAATGTGGTGGTGCAGAAATTCGGGGCACGCGTATTTACAGATGGCCTGCAAAAAGCCATGAAACTTCCTTACCACGAATTTGAAGACCAGCGTAGTGGTGAAACCCTCAGCATCCTGCAAAAAGTAAGAACCGACACCGAAAAATTCATCAACAACTTTGTAAATATCCTGTTCACCGTTTTAGTAGGAATTGTTTTTGTTGCTGTTTTTGCCGCAGGCATTCACTGGTCGCTGCCCTTTATTTATTTCAGTGGCATTGCCTTACTCATGCTCATCTCTAACCTGCTAAGCAAAAAAGTAAAAACCATTCAAAAAACAATTGTTGCGCAAACCACATCGCTTGCTGGAACTACAACCGAATCTTTGCGAAATATTGAACTGGTGAAAAGTCTTGGATTAACAGGACAGGAAGTGGAACGACTGAACAAAAACACTTATAAAATTCTTGGATTAGAACTTACCAAAGTAAAACGCATAAGAAGCATCAGTTTTGTGCAGGGAACTTTTGTAAATACGCTCAGGCAGGTAATTTTATTTATGCTGATGTGGGTGGTTTTCCAGGGACGACTGTCGCCCGGAGAACTGGCCACCATGCAGATATTTTCATTTTTTGTTTTTGGACCGCTGCAGGAAATCGGCAACATCATTTTAAGTTACCGCGAAGCAGAAGCATCCTTAAATAATTTTCATAACCTGATGCAGAAAACCCCGGAACCTATGCCTGTAAATCCTAAACACCTGGGTGATATCCAGGAACTGGAATTCAGGAATGTTAGCTTTAAGCATGGATCGGCAATGCATAAAGCCATTGATGGTATCAGCTTCAAAACCCAACGTGGAGAAACCATAGCCTTTGTGGGTCCGTCGGGTGCAGGTAAATCAACATTAATGAAATTACTGGTAGGACTATACCGTCCGCAGGAAGGAAATATTTATTATAATGGCATTGATGAGAACAATATTGTTTTTGATGACCTGCGCAACCAGATAGGATTTGTAACACAGGATACCCAGTTGTTCAGTGGAACCATAAAAGAAAATCTCACATTCGTAAATCCTGATGCAACGGAAGATGAAATAATGGAAGCCCTGAAAAAAGCTTCCTGCTTAAATATTTTGGACCGTGCAGAAAAAGGAATGGAAACCGTTATTGGTGAAGGCGGGTTAAAATTATCGGGAGGAGAAAAACAAAGGCTAAGTATAGCACGCGCATTACTGCGTCAGCCGCGGTTACTGATATTTGATGAAGCCACATCCTCTCTTGATTCCATCACTGAAGAAGAGATCAACAAAACCATTCGCAATGTTTCTTCCTATAACGACCAGATAACAATTCTTATAGCACACCGCCTTTCTACAATCATGCATGCGGACAGGATCTATGTTCTGGAAAGAGGTGTTGTAATTGAAACCGGCACACATGAAAAATTACTGGAGGAAAAAGGTTTGTATTTTGCCATGTGGCGCCAGCAAATTGGAGAAAGAAAAATTGAAAGCAACCAACCGATTCCTTCGGTAAATTAAATTTTATATACCATTTCCTCTCCTGTTAATGCATAGAAAAGATTCTGCAACTGGTGTAGATGATAAACCGGATTGCTTGCAATTTGATTTGAAACCTGTGCTCTTGCAAAAGCTTCTTTGTTGTTTTTGATATATCCCATTATTTCTGTTACGTTCCCTGTTTTTACAGGCAGCACCAGCCGGAACTCCCGGGCCTCTGGCAACAGCGCATAATCCTTGTTTTCAATAAATCCAGCTTTGCTAAAAACATCGGCATTTAAAACAACCGGAAATAAATTTTTGGCATTATCGGAGGGCGACATAGAATAATGCCTGGCATTGCATGTAGAGATCAACACACGTACGCCCGTTTTTTCCAAAAGA
The DNA here is from genome assembly GCA_023429985.1 of Bacteroidota bacterium. Taxonomy (GTDB): domain Bacteria; phylum Bacteroidota; class Bacteroidia; order Chitinophagales; family Chitinophagaceae; genus Flavisolibacter. The sequence goes on from JAEZCV010000136.1 coordinate 4,489, forward strand.
AAATTTCCGGGCCTAAATTCATCCAATTTAATCATACATTAATAATAGAGTGGATATCGAATAAATTATCCTTCCAGAATAGGAATGATTTTGTTTAGAATTTCTTTATATCCTTCAAAATAACTGGGCTTTTGCAGGTAGGAAACAGCACCCAGGTTTTTGCACATTTCCTTATCAAGATTACTTTCCGAAGTGGATAGTACAACTACCGGAATATCCTGAAGATTTTTTTGCTCTTTAATATATTTAAGCGTTTGTCGTCCATCTATGCGTGGCATATTAAGGTCTAAAACAATAAGATCGGGAAGTTTTTTTAAAGCATTGTTCTTTAAATATTCAATGGCCTCTTCACCGTTTGCAGCACTGATCAGTTCTTCTTTCCTTCCATTATGTACAAGTGTTTCCTTCAGAAAAAATATATCATCTGCATCATCATCTACATAAAATATGGTTGCTACCGAATCATTCATCTGCAATAATTTTTTGTAATTCCCGGGAATTTATGAACCCTAAAAGCGAAGAGTAATGGAACGCAGATGAAACAGATTGAGAAGATTTAACTGATTAATTCTTCTGTAATTATCCTCAATCTGCGTTTATCTGCGTTCCATTTCAGTTAATCTATTCTTTCAATTATGCCCGCAATTCCCTGTCCACCTCCTACACAAGCCGTTACCATTCCATATTTCTTTCCTGCATTCTTCAAATCATTCAACAGCTGTATGGTTAACTTAGCCCCGGTACATCCCAGCGGATGCCCCAAAGCAATGGCACCTCCATTAGGATTTACTATCTCAGGATTGAGCCCGGCTTCCCTTATTACAGCAATTGATTGCGATGCAAATGCCTCATTCAGTTCGATGGATGCAATATCTGAAAGGTTCATACTGGCCTGTTTCAAAACTTTTGGAATGGCAGCAACAGGACCAATGCCCATGATGCGGGGATGTACGCCTGCAGAAGCACATGCTACCAGTCGTCCTATAGGTTTCAATCCAAGTTGCTTCACCATTTTTTCACTCATCACAATAACAAAAGCAGCACCATCACTTGTTTGCGATGAATTACCCGCGGTAACCATTCCTCCGGCGGCAAATGCTGGTTTCAGTTTGGAAAGAACTTCAATGGAAGTATCCTTTCTCGGACCTTCATCCGTATCAACTACAAAATTCCTTTTAGCTTTTTTACCTTTTTCATCCAGGTAAATTTCTTCAACATTTACCGGAAGAATGCCTTCTTTAAAAATTCCTTTTTCAATGGCATTGATGGCTTTTGCATGTGAGTTATAGGAAAATTCATCCTGTTCCTGCCTGCTAACTTTAAATTCTTTGGCCACTGCTTCTGCAGTAAGTCCCATACTTAAATAATAATCGGGGTCTGTTGTAGCAATGGAATATGCCGGAACGGTTTTCCAGCCCGATGTAGGAACAAGGCTCATACTTTCGGTGCCACCTGCAATGATACAATCGGCCATGCCCATGCGAATTTTGGCGGTGGCAATGGCAATAGTTTCCAGGCCCGAAGCACAATAACGATTTACCGTCATGCCGGGCGTATCGTAACCCAATGCACGGGCAGCAATGATTCTTCCCACCTGCAAACCCTGTTCGGCTTCGGGAACAGCATTCCCTACGATCACATCATCCACCATGGTATTTTCAAGTTCCGGCACGGAGGCCATCAATCCACGAATGAGCTCAATGGCCAGGTCGTCGGGGCGGGTAAATCTGAATCCTCCCCTTTTGGCCTTGGCCACGGCTGTGCGATAGCCTGCAACTATATAAGCTTCCTGCATATAATTTGTTTGAACTAAAATTAATGAATTTATCAATTAGTTGCATCAACAACTATTCTATTAATTCAAGCATTTTGATCAGCTCACCAGGGAGAAGCATTTTAATGAATTCAGGTTTTGACTTGTCTATACCAATAAAATTCCAGGGCGATTCCGGCTCCTTTATGGCCAGCAACAGTTGAATTGTATTAACATCAAAGCTTTTGCGCTCCCGGTTAAACTTAACTTCTGCGCCGGGGAATGCAGATTTAAGATTATCCACCAACAATTCAATTACGCTTTCTTCTTCCAAATCTTCCATATTTTTCAATATGATGTACATGCGGGATAAATAATTGACCTTACGGTATTCGGCCTTTTCAAAAACTATGTCCCTGCCAATATCTTTAATGGCCAGGCTGTCAAAACCAATATCCATAGTCTCGCTGGAAAAGGACTGGCGGAAAGCCTCGATCAACTGCTCTTTAGTAACCAGCCGGAACATGGATGGGTGTATATACTCCATTATAGAATCGAAATCCTTGTTCTTATTATGAATAAAATATTGATCGATCCTTTCTTTCAGGTCTATGGGTTCATCCTGTGCTTTAGAAATAAAGAAGCCGGACAACATTACCAGGGTAATAATGATCTTCATTTAACAAGAATAATATTTTAATTCATATAAACAAGTAACCTGCTTATACAAACTAAGCTTAGGTAAACAATTTTTAAGATTGACATTATCTTCGCAACCAATGTATAAGCTTCTCAGGTCTGTTTTATTTATTCTTCCCGCAGAAACCGCGCATTATGTTTCTATGAACCTGCTGAAAACCTTTTGCCATGCAGGCATGTTTCGAACCTTTTTAAAAAAAATGTTTGATGTTCCCGCAAAGCCCGTGTATGCATTGGGAATGAAATTTAAAAACCCGGTGGGACTGGGTGCGGGGTTCGACAAAAATGCCCGCTACCTGCGCGAACTGGAACTGCTTGGATTTGGATTTGTTGAAATTGGAACCGTAACACCTAAACCCCAGGCAGGTAATGAAAAACCCAGGCTTTTCCGTTTACCCCAGGACAAAGCTTTGATCAACCGCATGGGATTCAATAACGATGGCGTTGAGGTGGTAAAACAAAGACTTGCAAATTGGAGGAAAAGCCGTTCTGTTAACGCTTCTTCCAATCCGGCATTTTTAATAGGAGGAAATATTGGTAAGAATAAGATCACTGAAAATGAAGATGCATGGAAAGATTATGAAACCTGTTTTAAAGAACTGCATCCTTATGTAGATTTTTTTGTGGTGAATGTAAGTTCACCCAATACGCCGGGATTAAGAGCCCTCCAGGAAAAACCGGCCTTAAAAAAAATACTTGTCCACCTGCAGCAATTAAACAGGTCTTACTCCATTCAAAGGCCCATTTTATTAAAGATCGCTCCCGACCTGGAGAATGAACAAATTGATGATGTTATTGACCTGGCGAAGGAAATTAAACTGGATGGCATTGTAGCTACCAATACCACCATCGGACGCAGCGATCTTATTACAGGTGCAGCAGAATTGCAGGCAATAGGTGCCGGCGGATTAAGTGGCAAACCGGTAAAAGATATTTCCACAAGAGTTGTAAGATATCTTCATGAAAAAACTGCCGGAACTATTCCCATTATTGGAAGTGGTGGTATCATGAATGCTCAAGATGCAAAAGATAAAATGGCAGCCGGAGCTTCCCTTGTAGAGGTATGGACAGGCTTCGTTTATGAAGGACCTGGCCTTGCAGGCAGGATCGTGAAATCGTTAAGGCAATGAACAAAAAACCGGCTTACTAACGGCAAGGGATAACTGTTTTAGTTATGGAGATGCAGGCTTCAAATCATCGCAGCCTTGTTTGCAAATCCCCCATTCACCAACATTACAGCTGCCACCATACCTGCCGTTTCAGTTCTTAACCGGGTATTACCCAGGCTCACAGGTTCAAATGCTTTTTGAAGCGCCAGTTCAATTTCCTGCAAGGTAAAATCTCCTTCAGGCCCAATTAAAATCAATGAAGAATGATCTCCATTTCGATTTATTTGCGGAAGCTTTTTTTCTTCTGCATCAATGCAGTGAGCAATGAATTTACGCTGATATAATGATGTTGAATTATTGATGAAGTCGGAGAAGTCAACCGGTGCAGTCATTTTCGGAAGCCAGCACTGTTGCGATTGCAGCATGGCACTTACCAGGATTCCCTGCAACCTTTCAATACGAAACTTTTCTTTTTCAGTTCTTGCGCACAGTAGCGGAATAATTTCATCCACACCAATTTCTGTGGCCTTTTCTAAAAACCATTCAAAGCGTGAGGTATTTTTTACCAATGAAATTCCAATAGAAACCTTTTGCTTTTTTTCTTCCACATTTACTATATCCTCAATGCGGATGACAGCTTTTTTCCGGTGATCATCTTCTATTATGCCTGCAGCCTTTGCGCCCTTTCCATTTGTAATCAGCACCTCTTCACCTTTCACCTTTCTTAATACCTGGATAAGGTATTTAGATGTTTCCTCATCCAGGACGATGGATCTGCCTTGGAGGAATTCTGCATATAAAAACGGAACAGCCATAAACAAAAATAGCCAGGAGCTGTCAAAATAAGGATGGCATCTCCCGGCTATTATTATTTAAAAGAAATTTTCTTCGTCATCTTCGGGCAGGTCGTTCATTTTACTTCCGGTTTGAATGAACATCCTGGCGCCACCGCCATCACTTCCTGCAACGGGTTTAAAATTAGATGGTAATGCCTGGCCAAAGTCGCCCGGGCCACCCCCATCTTCTATAAATTTCTGAATATGAAGTAAGGCTCTGAGTTTAATGGTTTCCAGGGAACCATTCCTGTGTTTGGCAATACGCACATGCGTTTCACCCCGGTTGTTATCACCCATTTCATCCTGGTTGATATCGTAGTATTCGGGCCTGTATAAAAAGCAAACCATGTCCGCATCCTGTTCAATGGCTCCCGACTCACGAAGGTCACTCAACTGCGGCATTTTATTTCCGTCCTTACGTTTTTCAACTTCACGACTTAACTGAGAAAGTGCAATGATAGGCACCTGCAATTCTTTGGCAAGACCTTTTAAGCTTCTTGATATGTTCGAGATCTCCTGCTCCCTGTTAGAATTCCTGTTCTCGCCTGTACCGCTCATCAGCTGCAGGTAATCAATTATGATCATGCCAATATTATTCGCATTTTTTAACCTGCGACATTTGGCACGCAGTTCAAAAATGTTGAGGGCAGGCGTATCATCAATAAATATGGGCGCCTGGGAAAGTTTTTGTATTCCTCTTGCATATAATTGCTTCATCTCATGCTCTTCCATCTTTCCGCGTGAGATCTTCTCCAGCCATATTTCACTTTCTGCAGAAAGGATACGCTGCACCAGCTGTGGTGCACTCATTTCTAAGGAGAACAAAGCTACAGGCGTTGATTTGGTGGGATGCAATGCAGCATTTCTTGCCAGGTTCAAAGCAAATGCAGTTTTACCTACGGCAGGACGTGCGGCCAGAATTATAAGATCGGTTTTCTGCCATCCATAGGTAACCTTGTCAAGCGATGGGAAACCACTTGGTACCCCCGTAATATCTTCATTTGTTTTACGAAGGTCTTCAATTCGTTTGATGGTTTGCACCAGCACCGAATCTATAGTCTGGTAATTATTCCGGAGGTGCGTTGATGTTACTTCATAGATCTTGCTTTCGGCAGTATCGAGCAGGTCGAACACATCGGTGCTGTCCTCGTAGGCATCTGCAATAATTTCTCCGCTCAAACGAATCAGTTCGCGCTGGATAAATTTCTGCAAAACAATTTTCGCATGTGCTTCAATGTTAGCAGAAGAAACTACGGTGTTGGTAAGCCTTGTAATATAATAGGGGCCACCTACCATATCAAGTTCTTCACGCTTACGCAGTTCTTCAACCACAGTAAGTATATCAATGGGCTGGCTTTTATGTGCCAGGCTTTCTATTGCGGCATAAATTCTCTGGTGCGCATCTACATAAAAACTGGCAGGTTTCAGTATTTCTGTTACAATATCAAATGCAGCTTTTTCAAGCATTAAAGCACCCAGAACAGCTTCTTCAAGGTCGCGTGCCTGGGGCGGCACCTTTCCATAGATCATTGTGCTTAGGTCCAGGGGCGCCTTTCTTCGGTTTTTCTTATCCCTGTTGAGATTAGTCAGATCCATATTTTTTTCAAAAATTTCAAACCATTGAATAGCCAATGATTTAAGGGTTTCCAGTTAGTCAGTTCCCGTAGCGATCATTAAAAGATTATTATCTTTTTGTGATCCCGGTAAGTCCGGCGGCGAATATAAAGGGTAAGCAAAGACTGAAAACTAAATTTTCGATGAATATTTTAATTCACCTCTTTCCACAGGCTGACCCCCCAAATTCACAGGGTTATTCACAGAAATTACACCTCTTTCCCCAAAAAAAGAAATTTCTGCGCAGCAAAATCAGGTTTATTAACAAACGTTGTCAGCAAAAAATTCCTGTATTTTTTTTGGCAATGTGAGCTGAACTACAGAATGGCCTTTCAGCGGTTTTTGATCTTTTCCCCAACCCTCTAACCTTGGCTTGATGCGGGTTTGGCTCTCCGTGACCTTGATTTTTTGAGCCTTCAAACAAAAATATTTTCATGTCAGGGTGATGTTCAAAAGTGCGCATTAAGGGTATAAAAAGAGGTTTTGAAAGTTGATTTATCCAGATTAAAAAGCCCTGTTAATTCAACAGGTATTTATGCAAGGCCCTGCACTCTATCTTTGCAAGCTTAGAATTAAATAAAATGACGATCTCTTATAAATGGTTAAGTGAATACCTGCCGGTGAAAATTGAACCACAACAACTATCCGAAATCCTTACTTCGGTAGGGCTGGAAGTGGAAAAAATGGAAGTGTTTGAAGAAGTGAAAGGCGGTATGGAGGGACTGGTGATTGGAAAAGTGCTGGAAACCCAACCCCATCCTAATGCCGACAAATTAAAACTTACCAAAGTAGATACAGGTGGTTCAGCACCATTGAATATTGTTTGTGGAGCGCCCAATGTAGCAGCCGGACAAAAAGTGGTGGTAGCAACTGTAGGTACCACCATCTATCCTCTTAACGGTGAACCCATGACCATGAAACTTGCAAAAATCAGGGGAATGGAAAGCCAGGGAATGATCTGTGCCGAAGATGAAATAGGTTTAGGCGCATCACATGCAGGCATAATGGTGCTAAATGAAGATGCCGTTCCAGGAACAAAAGCAAATGAATATTTCAAACCTTATTCCGACACCATTTATCATATTGGTTTAACGCCAAACCGGATGGATGCCATGAGCCACTGGGGTGTGGCACGCGATGTTTGTGCCTATATTTCACACCATGAAAACAAATCGGTTTCGCCGATTTTTCCATCAACACCGTTCACGATAGATGATGATAGCATGACAGTAAGCGTTCAGATAGATAATAAAACTGCATGCAGGCGCTATTCGGGAGTAAGTATCGCAGGTGTGGAAGTAAAAGCGTCTCCGGCCTGGTTACAGCAAAAACTAAAATCCATTGGCCTTCGCCCTATCAATAATATTGTTGACATCACCAATTTCATTCAACACGAAACAGGGCAGCCTTTACATGCATTTGATCTTGAAAAAGTGCATAATAAAACCATCATTGTAAAAACCCTTGATGAAGGAACGGCATTTACAACGCTTGATGAAAAACAAAGAAAATTAAGCGCTGAAGATCTCATGATCTGCGACGATGAAACGCCGCTATGCATTGCAGGTGTTTTTGGTGGAATGAACAGCGGCGTAACTGCTACAACTAAAAATATTTTTCTTGAAAGCGCATGGTTCGATCCCATTTACATTCGCAAAACATCTTTCAGGCATGGTTTAAGAACAGATGCCGCCACGCGGTTTGAAAAAGGAACTGATATTTCAAATACGGTAAAAGTTTTGGAACGTGCCGCAGTAATGATAAAAGAAATTGCCGGCGGTAAAATTACTTCCGGAATTGTTGATGTTTATCCCAATCCGCAGCCCAAAAAACAGGTAAAGCTTTCGTTTGACTATATTAAAAAGATCAGTGGTAAGCAATACGATTCAAAAACCTTAAAAAACATTTTAGCACAACTGGGCTTTGATATCAATCATGAAACGAATGATAGCATTACGGTTTCAGTTCCTTACCACAAAACCGATATTACACTTCCTGCAGATATTGCTGAAGAAATATTAAGGATAGACGGACTGGATAATATTCCAATTCCGTCCACGGTTTCCATTACACCATCCGTGGAGGAAAACCAAAAGTTTGAATTGTTGAAAGAAAAAATTTCCCAGGTTTTAACAGGGTTAGGATTTACAGAAATTCTTACGAACTCCATTACTAATTCGGCATATTTTTCCGAATCGGAACTTGAAGGTTCGGTTAAATTGCTGAACAATTTAAGCAGCGAGCTGGATATGCTGCGACCTTCCATGCTGCATACGGCTTTGGAAGTAATTTCATTTAACATCAACCGGAAGAACAGCGACCTTAAATTTTTTGAATTCGGCAAAACCTATCACCAGTTGCAGGTAGGCGAATACAGGGAAGAAAATCATGTATGCCTTTACATCACCGGAAAAATGAAAGATGTGAACTGGAATGCGCCTGCCCGTTATGCCGACATCTATTTTTTAAAAGGAATTACAGAAACTGTTTTAAATTGTTTGGGAATAAAGATCCGCGGTTTTGAAAAGCAGGATGAGCATGCAAAGATCAAAGGATTAAAAGCAACTATCGGTAAAAGGCAGTTACTTGAACTGGGTGAAGTTGATACTAAACTTTCTTCTCAATTCGATATTAAACAAAAGGTTTTTGTTTTAGATATGAACTGGGATCTTGCACTTGAAATTTGCGGGAAGAGAGTTCAGTTCAAAGAGATCAGTAAGTTTCCATCGGTAGAAAGGGACCTGGCAATGATCGTTCCTAAAGAACTTCCTTATGCACAAATAGAAACCCAGATCGGCAAACTGAAACTGGATAAACTCAGGGAAATAAAACTGTTTGATGTATTTGAAAGTGAAAAACTGGGACAAGGAAAAAAATCCATGGCTATTAATTTAACCTTTATGGACAATGAAAAAACACTGACAGATAAGGAAATTGATAACTGGATGAATAAGATCATGAACAGTTTTGAAAAAGATCTAAATGCTGAAATCAGGAAATAATGTCGGTTGACCAGCAATTTAACAGCCTTTACGAAAAGCTTCTGTTATTACTGAAGCACCAAAGCCGTTTGCAAAAGGAAAATGAAAAGCTGAAAACAGAACTCGATGCCGCAAATGAAAAGCTGGGCCAGCATGCGGCAGAAATGGAATCGCTGAAACAGCAGGTGAGCATTTTAAAAATCTCACAGGGAAACTTCAGTGAAAAGGATAAAAAGGAATTTGAAAAAAAGATCAGCAGCTATATAAAAGAAATTGACCGATGCATTTCTTATTTAAGCCAGTAATATGAGCGAAGAACTTATTCCACTTAACCTGGTAATTGGCGACCGCACCTACCGGGTAAGGATCAACCCGGGCGATGAGGAGGTGGTACGTAAAACGGTAAAGACCATCAACGAAAAACTGCTGGAGTTTAAAACCCATTTCGCCGGCAAGGATATGCAGGACTATATAGCCATGGTACTGGTTTGGTTTGCCACCGAGCAAAATGCGGCCATTTCCAACCAGGTTAATTTAGATCATGTAAGTTCAAGGCTGCAAACGCTGGAGAAAGTTGTGGATGAAGCGCTGGGGAGCCAGGGGTTAGGGGTTAGGGATTAGGAAGTTTAGATAGTTTAGAAAGTTTAGTTGTTTAGAAAGTTTAGTTGTTTAGAGCACCACTCACCACCTGCCTGCCGGCAGGCAGGTTCACTATTCACCATTTTTGTATCTTCGCCACCTGCCACTTTTATGAGGTATGATAAACTATTGTACAAATATCAACTCCCAACCAAACAAAATAAGAAGAAATGGACTTCAATATAATTACCATCATCGCTGCTGTAGTTGCCCTTATTGTGGGTATTATAGCGGGTAAAATCATTTTCGCAAAAGACACCCGCAAAAAGATCGAAGAAGCCGACATCCAGTCACAGGCTATAATTAAAGAAGCCCAGCTTCGGGCTGAAACGCTTAAGAAGGAAAAAGAGATTGAAGCTAAAGAAAGGTTTGTTCAGTTAAAATCCGACCATGACCGTGAGATCATGGAAAGGAACCGTAAAATGGGTGAAGGTGAAAACCGCCTGCGCCAGAAAGAGCAGAGCCTGAACCAGAAAACCGAGCAACTCGAGCGCCAGATAAAGGAAAATGATGCCATCAGGCAAAACCTGAACAAGCAGATCGAAGTAGTGAGCATTAAGCAGGCAGAATTTGAAAAGCACCAGGAAGAACATATGCGCCGCCTGGAAAAGATCGCAGGTCTTACCGCTGAAGAAGCAAAAGCCCAAATGGTGGAAGGCCTGAAGATGGAGGCCCAGACCCGCGCCATTGGCATGCAACAGGAAATAATTGACGATGCCAGGCAGAAAGCCAATAAAGAAGCGCGCAAGATCATCATTCAAACCATTCAACGTACGGCTTCGGAACAGGCTATTGAAAATGCCATCACGGTCTTTAACCTGGAAACAGACGAGATCAAAGGCCAGATCATTGGCCGTGAGGGAAGAAATATCCGGGCTATTGAAGCTGCCACCGGGGTTGACCTGATAGTTGATGATACACCCGAAGCCATCATTCTTTCCTGCTTTGATCCACTGAGAAGAGAGATCGCCAGGCTCAGTTTACAGCGACTTGTTTCCGATGGAAGGATACACCCGGCGCGCATTGAAGAAGTGGTTGAAAAAACCCGTCGCCAGCTGGAAGAGCAGATCATGGAAATTGGGGAAAGAACCGTTATTGAACTGGGCATTCATGGTTTACATAAAGAACTGGTTAGGCTTGTAGGAAAAATGCGCTTCCGCTCTTCCTACGGACAAAACCTGCTGATGCACAGTAGAGAAGTGGCCAACCTTTGTGGGGTTATGGCTGCCGAACTCGGATTAAATCCTAAACTGGCTAAACGCGCCGGCCTGCTCCACGATATTGGAAAGGTTCCCGATGAAGAAACCGAATTGAGTCACGCCCTGCTGGGAGCAAAACTGGCAGAGAAATATGGCGAAAACCCTGCAATTGTTAATGCCATTGGCGCTCACCACGATGAGATGGAGATGCAGTTTGTGATCTCTCCCATTGTTCAGGCCTGCGACTCTATCAGCGGTGCCCGCCCTGGTGCCCGCCGCGAGATCATGCAGCAATACCTGCAGCGCATCAAAGAACTGGAAAATCTTGCCCAGGCTTATAATGGTGTGGAAAAAGCTTATGCCATCCAGGCCGGACGCGAACTGAGGGTAATTGTAGAAGCCGATAAAGTAACGGACCAGGCAAGCGAAAGACTTTCTTTCGAGATCGCCCAGAAAATACAAACCGAAATGACCTATCCGGGCCAGATCAAGGTTACCGTGATCAGGGAAAAACGCGCCGTGAACGTTGCCCGTTAAGGGGTAAATGGATTGATATATATGGTCAATTCATAAATTCTGGTTAACAACTGCGGTTTAAGCTTCGTCAAAAGCATTAACATTCCTGTTTTATTTTGGATTATACTGTACTTAACCCTACATTTGCAGTCCTAAAAATTTTGAGTTATGAACGCTGCCGTTGCCTTTGTACACGAACAACTTACAGGCAAAAAAGAATTCCCTAAGTTTAAAGCAGGTGATAAT
>JAEZCV010000139.1 GCA_023429985.1 Bacteroidota bacterium
TTTGATTTTTATCAAAGCCAGCGAATGGAGCATGCAAAATATCTTTTGTATGAAAAAGGTGTATCCGTTACTGAAGTTTCGATGATGCTTGGGTATTCTTCCATTTCACATTTTTCTACCGCTTTTAAAAAACATACAGGACTTAAGCCTTGTGAATTGCTTTTGAGATAAGAATGAGAGAGAGGTTTAGGGCCTGCCTGCCGCAGGCAGGTTTAGAGTTTAGGGTTTAGAACCCGTTCGCAGAAGGTTTAGTCGTTTAGTTGTTTAGGGCATTTTGATTTTCCAATTTTCCAATTATCTAATTCCCCAATTCCCTCTATCTTTCCCCCATGTTTACTGTGATTGCCGGAACGGTTTTGTTAGCAATGGTTCATGCCCTGATACCCAATCACTGGTTGCCATTGGTGGCAGTTGCAAGAGCCGAGAAATGGCCGCAAAAAGAAATCACATTCATAACTTTTATTGCGGCACTTGCACATGTATTGGGAACCGTAGCCTTAGGCATTGTGCTTGGAATGATTGGTAAAGAACTGGAAGAAGAGTTCGGGAATACCATTTATATTATAAGCTCGGTATTGCTGATCGTTTTCGGCTTGATATATTATACAGTGAACCTTCCGCATCATCACCATAATTCTCAGGATGATGTAGCCGGCTATAAAAGAAGCAAGCGTAAATGGCTGATGATATTTATAGTGATGATGTTTCTTTCTCCCTGTCTTGAAGTGGAAAGTTTGTTTCTTTCTGCCGGAGCCTATGGTATGGGACTGGTGGTAACACTTTCCATAATTTATGCCATTGTAAGTATTAGTGGAATAATGTTATTGGTAACACTTGGATCAAAGGGCGTAAAACTCCTGAGCGCTCAGTTCATAGAACATAATGAAAAACGCATCAGCGGAATTGTTTTGATCGTGGTGGGAATAGTTTCTTTTTTTCTGCACTAGGGTTTTGAGGAGTTTAGGCGTTTAGTTGTTTAGTTGTTTAGGGGTTTAGTCGCCTGCCTGCAAAGCCGTTGCTCTTTCAGGCGCTCTCCGCTCTGTTTCTCCCCTCTCATTTATTGGCCTCCTGAACTGATTCTTTTGCTGCATCAATTGTAATGTCAAGATCTTTCTGGCTTAGCGCATTGCTTAAAAACCATGTTTCAAAAGCCGATGGCGGAAGGTAAATACCTCTCCTGAGCATAGCATGAAAGAATTTGTTGAAGAAACTATTTTTCGCCGCAGATGCTGTGGCAAAATCTATTACCGGTTGATCGCTGAAATGAATGGAGATCATTGATCCCAACTGATTGATGACAAACGGGATCTGAAATGGCTCCAGTGCTTTTTGAAGCCCGTCTTTCAGATAATTGGTTTTGAATTCAAGATCGGAATACACCGAAGCATTGTTCTTTAAATAATTCAACAATGTAAATCCAGCTATCATGGCAAGCGGATTGCCACTGAGCGTTCCGGCCTGGTAAACATTTCCAAGTGGCGCAATATGTTTCATGATCTCGAGCTTTCCACCAAATGCTCCAACCGGCATTCCGGCTCCAATTACTTTTCCATAACAAACCAGGTCGGCATTAATGTTCAGTCTTTCCTGTGCACCGCCCATGGCTAAACGAAATCCGGTCATTACTTCGTCAAGAATGAAAACAATTTCGTTTTCATCGCAGATCTTTCTTAATCCTTCCAAAAATCCTTTTTGTGGAATGATGCATCCCATATTTCCTGCAACGGGTTCAATTATAATGGCTGCGATCTTTCCTTTATTTTCCTGCACAAGTTTTTCAACTGCATGGAGATCATTATAAGGTGCTGTTAGCGTATCGGCAGATACACCGGTTGTAACACCTGGTACTTCCTGAATATTGAAACTTGCAACGCCACTACCTGCTTTTACGAGAAAGCTGTCGGCATGTCCATGGTAACATCCTTCGAATTTAATGATCTTGTTTTTACCTGTATATCCCCGCGCGAGCCTGATGGCACTCATGCATGCTTCGGTGCCGCTGCTCACCATGCGAATGAGATCAACATTAGGTACCATTGATTTTACCAGTTCGGCCATTTCCACTTCCAGTTCGGTAGGTGCACCAAAGGAAGTTGATTCAGTTGCTTTTTCCTGAATGGCCGTAACAACAGGATCAAATGCATGTCCCATGATCATGGGTCCCCATGAATTGATATAATCTATATAACGGTTGTCATCGGCATCGTATAAATAAGCGCCCTTTGCTGATTTAAAGAACAGGGGTGTTCCGCCAACGGATTTAAACGCACGAACGGGTGAGTTAACGCCACCGGGAATGGATTGTTGTGCGCGTTGGAAAAGTTTTGTACTATTATTTGTGTGCATGGTGAATGGTGAATGGTCAATGGTGAATAGTTATTCTCAATTAACCCTCAGTTTTTAATAAGATTAGTCAATAATTTAAAACAACTTAGAATGCAAGTTTCAAGAATTTCAGTATTGATGGTTTGCAAATATCCAACATCTTTAGCTAAATCAAAAGCGGCATCAATTTCTATTACTGAACCTCTTGCGATTTCAAAAAACCTTTTTCTTTCTGGAAGGGATCTTCTGGAAGCACCTTCTGCGATATTTAAGTAAACAGATATTGAGGCTCTGTTAATTTGAGAAACGAGAGCAAATTTTTCAGTTACAGGAAATTCCCTTGTTATTTGATAACACTCTTTTACAAGTTTTCTTGAAATACCAAATACTTCCAGTTTTTGATGATTGAGTAATAGAAACATAATTTTTAATCAATTTAAACATCATCAAAAAAAATAAATGAGGGAAAAAAGCTTCAAATGGTGTAGATTTTCCATTCACCATTCATCACCTGCCTGCCGGCAGGCAGGTTCACCATTCACCATTCACCATTCACCATTGACCTTAGTGGTTCAAAACTCGAATTGCTTCTTTTGCAAAATACGTTGCTATCATATCCGCACCTGCTCTTTTCATGGAAGTTAGCGTTTCCATAATTGCTTTGTCTTCATTGATCCAGCCCATTTTTGCAGCAGCTTTGATCATAGCGTATTCGCCACTTACATTATAACAACTTACCGGAACATCAACCGCATTTTTTACATCTCGAATGATATCAAGATAAGAAAGTGCGGGCTTAACCATAACAATATCTGCACCTTCTTCAACATCCATCTTCACTTCTTTAATGGCTTCACTGCGGTTGGAAAAATCCATCTGGTAGGTTTTCTTATCACCAAAACCAGGAGCAGAATCCAAAGCATCTCTGAATGGTCCGTAAAAGCAGGAAGCATATTTGGCACTGTAAGCCATGATGCCTGTTCCCGTAAAATTATTTTCTTCAAGTGCCTGCCTGATGGCTGCAATTCTTCCATCCATCATATCGCTTGGTGCCAAGAAATCAACGCCTGCTTCTGCATGTGACACACTCATGGCTGCCAGCACTTCAACAGTTGCATCATTTATTATTTGTCCATTTTCAACAATACCGTCATGTCCGCAAGATGAATATGGATCAAGCGCTACATCACTCATCACAAGCATTCCGGGAACAGCATTTTTTATTTCACGGATACTTCTTTGCATCAAACCATTTGGATTAAGTGCTTCGGTTCCTTTATTATCTTTTAATTCATCTTTTGATTTTACAAATACAAGAACCGACTTCAAACCCATTGCCCATAATTCCTTTACTTCCTTAATGGTTAAGTCAAGTGTACGCCTGTAATATCCGGGCATGGAATCGATCTCAGAAATTTCGTTTTCTCCTTCCATAATAAATAAGGGAACAATGAAATCGTGGGGTGATATACAAGTTTCGGCAACCAGGCTTCTGATAGCAGCACTGGTTCTTAGTATCCTGTTTCTTCTTATCATCATGTATAAAAGTTTTTAATCAGGTCCATTCACGCGGGTGAAGACAAACCTGCACCAATTCATCTTCTCTGCTTCCCGCTTTCGGATGGTAATCATAATCAAACCTTACCGTTGGCGGCAGGCTCATTAAAATACTTTCTGTTCTTCCATTTGTTTTTAAACCAAAGATGGTACCTCTGTCATGAACCAGGTTGAATTCAACATACCTTCCACGCCTGATCTCCTGCCAGTATTTGTTTTCCGGGCTATAAGGAAGATCTTTCCTTCGTTTTACAACTGGTAAATAAGCATTGTTGAAAGCCTGTCCACAAGCTTTTCCAAACTTCATCCAGAATGCAAGATCCTTATTTTCTGATGGTCGCTGGTGATCGTAAAAAATGCCTCCTATACCTCTTCTTTCATGACTGCGATGATAATTCACAAAATAATCGTCACATTCTTTTTTAAAACGAGGGTAAAAAGATGGATCAAAATCATCACACACATTTTTATAAGTTGAATGAAAATGAACTGCGTCTTCTTCAAATAAATAATAAGGAGTGAGGTCGGTTCCGCCGCCAAACCAACGGTCAATTAGAACTTCTGCACCCTCCTTTATTCCATATAATTCAAACATCCTGTAATTACAATGAACAGTGGGAACAAAAGGATTCGCAGGATGAATGACCAGAGACAATCCGCAGGCAAACCATTTCATGGGCGCATCTTTTACTTCAGCAGGTAGCGAGCTTCCAATTTTTAGTTGCTGTTTCATGGCATCCGTTACTTCGCCAAAAACAACCGATGTATTTACGCCACCTTTTTCAAACACATTCCCATTGGCAATGACTCTTGTTTTGCCACCGCCACCTTCTTTACGTAGCCATTGGTCTTCGCTGAATTTTTCTTTCTCATCAACCGTTTGCACTGCATTACAGATCTCGTTTTGCAAGCTGCCAATGAAATCAATCCATTCACCTCTTGCTTCCGATGGGGGAAGGAATGGAATATAATTCTTGTATATGTTTTCTATTTCCAACTATGCTTTGTATTCTTTTACAGCATCAACAAATGCTTTTGCATGCTCAACAGGAACATTAGGCGTAATGCCATGTCCCAGGTTGGCAATATAATTTTTTGTCCCAAAAGCATCGATCATTTCCTTCACCCATTTTTTTATTTGAGGAATGGGTGCCAGTAATTTCGAAGGATCAAAATTTCCCTGCAGTGTTATGTTTCCGGAAGTAAGCTTTCTTGCAAAATGAGGTGCAATGGTCCAGTCGATGCCAATGCCCGAAGCGCTGCTCCTGCTCAAATCTTCCAGTGCATACCAGCTTCCTTTGGGAAAAAGAATTACCGGTGCATGATCTTTTAAACCATCGGCAATTTGCAATAAATAAGGTTGTGCAAAAACCCTGAAATCTTCCGGTGAAAGAGATCCGGCCCAGCTGTCGAATACCTGCACAGTATCTGCACCTGCTTTTACCTGTGCTTTTAAATAATCAATAGTGATGTCGGTGATCTTCTGCAACAGGCTATGTGCCAGTTCAGGTTGTGTATAGGCAAACTGCTTGGCCTTATCCCA
>JAEZCV010000141.1 GCA_023429985.1 Bacteroidota bacterium
AGCGACCTTATTATCATTTTCAATAAAAACAGGGCCGGATTCTGCTTCAACCGTATTAGTAATCCTGGTTTGTTTTTTTAAAAGTTGATCATATAAATAGATATCACCCTGTCGTGTAAATACAAAAGCGGTTCCCTTGTTGTTCCAAGAAATATTATTAGCATTGATGACACCCCATTGCGCGGGAGATTTTTGTGGCACCCTGTTATTGATGGTTATGAAATACACCGAATCGGAAGCTGCATTATCTGGGTTCCAGTTAAAATATAAGGTTCGACTGTCGGGGCTCCAGAACGGATTTGATGGAGAGGTTCCCATCCACCTGGGATCCTGCATGATCTTATCAATGGTAAGTGTTGACTGGCTGATTCCTGCAATTGAAAAAATGAAAAATGTAAAGAATTGTATGAGTTTCATATAGCTGGTTGTAAGATAAAAATAGTGAATAGTGAGTAGTGAACCTGCCTGCCGGCAGGCAGGTAGTGAGTAGTGAGTAGTGAGTGGGTGCTCCGCCGAGGAAGCCTTGCATCGTAGGGACAACGCACGTGTTGTTCCCAATTATCGGGGAACATTAAGGCATCTCAAATCGCGCCTGGAGGATTAAGTTGGTGGAGAATAGAAAGCGTTGTCCCAAAATATTTGGGATCATCATATATCAAATATGGGAACCGCGATAAATGATTAAGGGAAGAAGGATAGATACAGGACAGTCGGAGCAGACACGTAGGAGACACGGAGCAGATACGGAGCAGATCACTTCTGCTCCGACTCTGCTCCGACTCATCTGCGCCTGTGCTGCCACTAGGGTATATCTATCCTTCGTGCAATGAGGAACTTTCGGATATTAATTTATGTCAGCCTTTTCACCAGTTTGAGACAACGCATGCGTTGTCCATACGATGTGAGATGCCATATTATTTAAGGAAATAGGGCAGCGGTTTAAACCTTTCAACAGCATTGTACCACAGTTTCACCCCGTTCAACAATCCACCTAAAATATCATATCCAGTATCCACGAAATTACCGCCATAACCAAACTGAATAAAAATGCCGCCAGCCAGCCTTCTACACCAAAGCCCGGGACGATTTTAGCAGCAAGGAAGATCATGAGAATGTTAATCACAATCAGGAACAACCCCAGTGTTAAAACCGTTATAGGAATAGTAAGCAGCACCAATATCGGTTTTACAAAGGCATTCAGCAAGGCCAGCACCAATGCTACCAGCAAAGCGGTTTTTACATCACCAATAGTAATTCCCGGAACAAACATGGCGGCCAGGTAAGCTGCAGCCGCGGTAAGGAGTATTTTTAATAATAAGCCCATGCTGTAAACCATGCAGCAATTATACCAGCTAGTTCAGCCTTTTCTTTACCTCTTTTAAAATGTATCCGTTTTGAAAATAAGCGTAAAGGTTTTTACCCGGACAGGTTGTCTGGCTGGAATAATCGCGGTGGGTGGCAATTGTTGATGGATCGATCTTGAATGTTTTACATGCATACACAATCATTTGTAACAGCGATTCAAGTTGTTCCGGGCTAACCTCCTGCTCATTCATATTTCCCAGGCAGGTAATTAGTAAATGTCCTGATGGATCGTATTCAGTTGCTGTTTCTCCAACAGTAAAAGGATTGCGGCCTTCATATATCTTTCCATTGGGAGATATAAGAAAATGATAAGGAACATCTGTCCAGTTCCTGTCCTTACCCATGCCCCAGGTTTGTATGTTCTTAATTTTTTTAGCTGCATCATCAGTTGGCTCAAGGCGGGTGCCTTCGTGATGTACGGTAATTCTTACCGGAACATGTTGTCTGAAGGGCACTGGTTCGGCCGCATTCCATTCCGATCGCGGAATTATTTTTGGTTCAGGCTTTGCTTTATTCAGCCTGGTTGAATTACATGATGTTGTAACGATTGAAATTATGTATAGGAGATAAATAAAATATCTTTTTGCCATGATGATTTTATTAATCTGCTAAGAAACAATATCTAAGGGTTATACTGAAAATCATTTTTCGTATAGGCCTGGCTGGTATGTAATTTGAAAGAACTAGAAAAATTTTAAGATGATCAAGGGAATATTGAACACCGTATTATGGATCATTGCCATTTTCTGTATTGTTTATGCCGTTTACAGATCTACCTCTATTCAGGAAGCAATAGTTCAGGGCAACCGTGAATTATTATATGGCACCCCACAACATGGCCTGATCCTGGGCCTTTGCATAATTGCAGCCACCTGCATTATGGGATCCGTTTTATTAATATTAGATAAAAGGGATATCAGGGTCACTGATAGAGAAGACTTAAGTAAAAGAACCCTATAGCCGCAATTTGCCTAATGGTATTTACCTAATAAAGCGTTAAAAACCGCAAATAATTCATCAATGTTGCAATTTTTTGCGGTTTTTGCGTAGTTCTACGGTTGTTTCTATAGTTTTTATAACTGATCTTTGTTATATAAACCAAAGCAATGAAGCCAGACCAGCCAAAACCTGAACTAAACACCAATTTATTGGGGTTTACTAATATTTCAGACGACGGACTTGATTTCCTTGCGCTTAATAATCCCCAGCCAGTCCAGGAATTGAATCTTTTCAAATACCTTGGTTTAACAGCGCTTATTGTATTGCTGATTTCTTTGATGCTTTTCTTTAAAAATCAGGACCAGGAAAGCCACCTTCCAAAGCCCGCCGAAACAACGGCTTTTTCTGTTGCACTTAGATAAACATTCGTTTGCTTATTGCACAACTTCTATTTCCTTTTTAATACTTTCATTTCCCGTTTTGTCCACTGCAGAAATGGCAACCGCTTCCAGTTTATTTTCACCTTCCTTCAATTCCAGTTCAAACCTTCTTTCTTCCTGGGAAAGAATTTTATAATTCCATTTATTTCCATACCGGTAATATATCACCCATCTGAAAATTTCATCTTCATGTAAGTGCGACCAGTTAATGCGCAGCTTTCCATTTCTCATTTCAGTTTCTGCCAGTGGCGTTTCAGGAATTTCATCATTCAGCCATGGACTTGCCGGAACCAGTGCCTGTTTTTTGTAAGGTCCTTCCACCAGTGCCCTGGATAATGCCGGGTTTTTTACAACCGATGAAATACTCCAGTGAATCACACCAGGGCTTTCCGGCAACATTCCTTTTGCTATCATCACCTGGCTGAGTGCTTCATTTACACTTCTGAAACTTGTATCCCTGGGAATGCTGATGCCGGGCCATAAATGTCTTTTCATGGTATTCTCCTGGTTCCACCAGCCAAGTAATACAGGATAACTTTGACCCGGCCTGTTAATAGGCCAGTAAAGCTGCGGTGCAAAATAATCGATCCATCCCTTGTTAAGCCAAAGCTTTGCATCTGCATATAATTTATCGTACTGGTCGAAACCTTCAGCAGATGCCGGTTGGCCCGGACGGTAAACACCAAAGGGACTTAGTCCAAATTTTACCGAAGGCTTTTCCTTTTTTATAGATGTATAAACTCTCTCAATGAATTTATTTACATTATCCCTTCTCCAGTCGCCCTGCGACAAACTGCCACCTGATTGTACATAGGCATTCCAGCTTTCCTGGTCAGGAAAATCTTCATTCAGGTTATAAGATGGATAAGGATAGAAATAATCATCGAAATGAACGCCGTCAATATCATACCTTTTTACAAGATCCATTACAACTGCAGCAGAATGGTCCTGTGTTTCTTTTTTTGCAGGATCAAACCACCAGTAACCTTCTTTTAAATGCAGTACAAGTCCCGGTTTTTTCTTTACAATGGAACTGTCGCTTACTGGTCCGCCCGAAACATGATGTGCACGATATGGATTCAGCCATACATGTAGTTCAAGTCCTCTTTCATGTGCAGCATCTATCCAGAATTTTAAAGGTTCGTAATAGGGACTGGGTGCCTTGCCTTGTTGTCCCGACAAATAATACGACCATGGTTCAAGATTGCTTATATAGAGTGCATCTGCCTGGGGACGCACCTGCAGTATCACTGCATTAAAATTATGATTCTTTAAAAAGTCGAGCAGGTCTAAAGCTTCTTTTTGTTGTTCACCTGCACTTAATCCGGGCTTGCTGGGCCAGTTGATATTAGCAACCGTTGCCACCCATGCAGCCCTGAATTCCCGCACTACTTCCGGTACCGGTGGTGGGGCCGTTTGCTGCTGGCTGATGGCTTTTGTTGAGGTACAGCTTTGGTTTGATATTATGAAAAAAAGAATTAAAACGATTAATCTGCAGCTGGTGGTTTGCATTATTGATAATGTTTGTGGTAACAAAATGCCAGTTAAATAAAAGGATCGGAAATGGTTACCCTTTTTATAGTTAATAATTGAAAATACTATTAAGGCAGGAACATTTTATATTCTAACTAAACTTTTTAAGAGAGAATATTAATAAAAATATTGTTCCTTGAATACTCCTGACCATCCACAATGACAACCATGAGGAATTGCTATCCATAATATACTTTCAAAAATCCGGTGAATGATGCTGATGTAACCCTGGATAAAATCTTCATCGTTCAAAAGGCAAAGATGATTGCAGATTGCAGCATGGATAATTATGATGTAATGATAGAGGAATACGAAAGGAAGTCCTTGGTAAATGAAGCTGTTTGGAGAGCGCCTGTTGTTTTACCAGTCACTGGATGAACTCTTCGGTCAATTTCATATATTGCAATATGCAGGTATTTGATTCTCTGGATAAAAAGATAATTCAGTTTGCTAAAGAACGCGGAGCAAAAATTCATTCCGATGGTATAACATACAATGGAATTCCACCGGAAAAAATTCAGCAAAGGAGAATAATTTGGAGTGATGCCATTGTTGGAAAAGGGATATTCATATATCCCAATTTTAATACGGGAAATATAGATTCACACCTTTATGATTTTTGGAATATAGCTTGGCCCGCCGAAGCAAAACAAGGTAAAGGGGGGCATCCTTTTTGGCATAAATGTCTTTTAAATGCAGTAGAGTTTTCTGAAATTGAAAAGAACTTTGATAAGCTGTTATTACAATCAATTAAAAATCTTGATTCTGTAACTCTTTCAGATATGAAAAAGGTATGGAGAACAAGGGGATAATGTATTCAATTGCATCACTAAAGTCAATTTTCAGCATCATACATAAATTCAGGGGTTTATCCATTGGCTTGAATTTTTCAACAAGTCGCCACGATTGATGAACATCTTCCATGCCTTTTCTCTTAAGTTTCTATTAGTTGAATAAGTGAGAAAGGATCCACAGAAGAACGGGTATTGGTAATGATATAGCCATTAAGTCCTTTTGATTTGGTGCATTTTGCGCTGCATTAACAAGAGGCGGAACGCCACCGAACGGCCCGCTCCATTTTTTGCAATAGTGGATTTTGTGCCATAGAAATAATAGGAAATAGAAATAATAAAAGGTCAAGGAAATTTTAATGCATTTCATAATGATGAATTAAAGAAGTAAAATATATAATTCCTTCTTTCGTCTTTAGCAATTTGTTTTTACAGGATTAGTCCGGTTTCAATGGCACGGTTTTGAAAGAATAAGTAGATGCAAAAAATTAATCACTAAAACCTTTTTTTTATGGCAGAGATAGAAGTTCAACCAAAAGAAAAATCATCCTCATCATTCCTACCATGGTTTTTACTTGCACTTGGTGTAATAGCACTCGTGTATTTTTTAACGCGTAATGGCAACAGGAATGAGGCCGCTCAATCGGCAACAGTTACGGATACAACAACCTTTAGCAGTACTTCGGAAAATGCAGCCCGTGCCGACTGGGGGCTGGTGGATTACGAGAATGCACCGGATGCAAATTTTAATGAAATGAGGTCGGACAAAGTGGATGTTCGCGGAAATGAACAATATGCTATTTATAGCATGGATGAGGACCACCTTTTCCAGGATGAAGAGGCCAGCATCAAGGCCGATGCGCAGGAAACTCTTAAAGAGGTTACCGAATCAATTAATACCCGATTTAGTAATGGTGAAGTTAGAATTTTCAGCAGTGCAGAAAATAATTCAAAAGCCGAAGCACTAAGAGCCTGGCTTAATCAGAATGGTTTAATGAATTCAAATGTGAGTGTTCATTCCAATTCCGAAAGAAACACTGCAAACAATTTATTGAACAACAACGATGATAAGCTTGACATTGTTGTTGTGCGTGCAGACTAGTAAAAACTTTTATTAATAATTAAAAAATAAGAATATGTCATCTAATATGAAACACAGACGCCTCCAGGAATTAGGCGAAAGCGATTTTGAAATTGTTGATGGTCAGCCCGACATCCGGGGCTGGGATGTTAAGAATGAAGCGGGTCAGAAGATTGGAGAAGTTGAAGAACTGATTCTGGATGCCCAGCAAAGAAAAGTGAGATACCTTGTGGTGGAAATGGATGATAATGATTTTGATCTCGACGACCGGGAAGTGTTGCTGCCTATTGGAATGGCAGAATTGCATAAGGAAGACGATGATGTGATTATCAGGAGCATTGGTGTTGAACAGTTAAGTGCCTTACCCGAATACGATGAGGATCATTTAACGCCCGAAGTAGAAAGGCAGATATGTACAGCTTTGGGAAGATCGGGTATGGTGTCAACTTCGCCTATTTCGGATGCCGACCACGACGCCACATTTTATGATCATGAACATTTTAATGATAATAACCTTTACAGGCAACGCTTACCGGTTTCGGGTTTTGCAGATGTAGAAATGGATACTTCGGGTTATTCACTCAGAGACAGAACTGTAATATCGGGAAGTGAAGTGGGCGGTTATACCGGTGATGCGGGTTCTTACGATCGTGAAAGAACAACCGGTAACCCTGGTGGAGTAGTAAGAGAAAATGAGATCAGGAATGAATCTGCAGTTCCTGTGAACAGGAACAAAGACCAGGAAGATCAGTGGAGGAAGGAAACAAATATTGATAACCTTACCGGGGATAACAACAGGGGAATCAGTGATGATTATGACAGGCCCGATGAAACGGGAAGAACAAAGATTTAAATAAAAAGACCGTCTCAACAGGACGGTCTTTTTATTTAATGTATTTAGTATGATTACCTCCTGCTGCGGAAAACATAGGCTGCATGTACTCCAAAATATCCAATAGTACCATCGCCCGGATAACCTGCCTGGTATCTAATTCCAAGGTCTAAAACATTAATCTGCACACCTGCACCCAGCGACCAGGTAAAGCCACCTTCCGAGGAAGTTGTTTTGGTTGATGTGCCACCAGTTTGTGTTTTAATGGTAGAGGTATAAATACCATATCCCATTTGGGGTTCTAAATATAATAAGCTCACATTGTGGCGGTAGCTTGCCAGGATGGGAATTACTGAGGTTTTAACTTTATAATTGTCTGTTGAACCCTTGAGTTTAAAAACGGTATAGCCCGTACTGATACCAAACTGCGAACGTTCGCCCAATCCAACATAACCTTTTGCAAGAACCCCAATGCCTGTGTTGAAATTTTTGAAATCACTAACCGGGAAACCAACGTCAACACCGGCAATGAACTGGTTGTTCCCTTTTTGTGCCTGAGCGGTTAAACCGATGGTTAATACTATCATGGAAAAGAGTAGATATTTTTTCATTTTAATACTATTTGGTATAACTATATATGCAAAAACCGGGCGAGGCAGTAAGTTATTTTTTTATCAGCAATTTATGGAGTTTATTTATTTCGGAAATTTCTGTCCCTGTAAGGCTGTTGCTTTCCAGGCGCGATTTCAAAAACAGGATTCTTTTATGCTCCGGGAATTTTTCAAGGATATCGTTTATCCTGCCAGTAGATTCTGCATGGTTTGTATACAATGGTTCGGCCTGGGGAAGTTCGGATTTGTACCGGTTGGGCATTTTCATGATCATTGCCTCCAGGGTGGCCAGTTTACCCGGATGCATATCGTGGATCTTTTGTGCCTTTTGAAATAAACCCTGTAATTGCTTTTTACTAAGCCATCCTCTAACCATGTACTGGTGTGACAGACTTTGAATGAATTCCGAAGCAGGGAATGTTTCCATTGCCTGTTTAAGAATGCTGTTCACCACATCAACTTCCTTCATAATTTTTTCAAGTTATAAAAATTTCAACAGTTGTTGTTTCTCTTTTGGTTTGCCCTTTAACAAGAACTTATCTTTTTATTATTAATCTCTTTGAACCTCCTTCCTTCTCATTCCCCGAACGCAACAAAACCACGTTCTATGGCTATGAAAAAACAAATTCTACTTTTATCCGCTGTTGTTCTTTCTTCAATGGCGATGGCGCAAAGCAGTCCCTCATTCAGCATACGCGCAGGTATTGCATCTTCCGACATGAGAGGCGATGCCGTTAACAGCTTAAATAATATTCTTGATTTTACCGATGGCATGATAGCCACAAAAAGCCGTACAGGGTTTTTTGCCGGCGCTTCAGCTGCCATCCCGGTGTCTGAAAATATTTCTATTGAACCGGGACTTTATTACACCCAGAAGGGTTACGAGTTGAAAGGTGAACTGGGGCTTAAGGCTATTGATTTTCTTGGTGTAAATGCAAAAGCTGCATTAAATACTAGTTATATTGACCTTCCTATTTTGGTAAAAGGAAATTTTGGAGGTCTTGAACTTTTTGCAGGTCCGCAGGTTTCTTATCTCACCAATGCTGAATTAAGAACCACCGCGGGTGCACTTGGATTTAATGTTGTAGACAGCAGGGTAGATGCAAATAATCAATTCAACAAATGGGATGCGGCCATTACAGGTGGTATTGGTTACCAGTTTAATGGCGGACTAAATATTCGCGCATCTTACGACCATGGAATATTAAAGGCCGATGCAAATCGCAACCTGGATACTTACAACAGATCTCTGAAGCTTGGTATAGGCCTGAGATTCTAAACTTTTCATTTGATCCATTCCCCTATGGCTCAGGGACTTCATTTTGAAGTCCCTTTTTCTTTTACACCCATGATGCTTAATTTTAGTTCATGGGAAGACCTTTCCTTAAAAAAATAAAATTGTTTTTACAGCCGGTAATTTGGAGCGTCGGCCTGGTTATACTTTATTTTTCAGGCAACAATGATGGTTTCAGTCTTTGTTTTTTTAAATTTCTTGGCTTTTCTTCCTGCCCGGGATGCGGAATTGGGCATGCCATTCATTATGCGCTGCATTTAAATTTCCATTCTTCTGTTCAGCATCATATTCTTGGAATTCCTGCAGCTATTACATTGATCGTTTTAATATTGAAGTCTCTATTACCACCACTAAAATATATTTCAAATGGACCAGAAACTGTTAATGATGCTTCCGGGTTTGCAGCCTGAGGAATTTGCCATGATCAAATCACTCACAGCTACCATGAGTGAAAGTGAACAGCAACAATTTTATATGTTTTATAGTGGAAAGCGAAAAGATGAGCAAACTATAATGATCCTTACCATTATCGGGTTTTTTGGTGTAGCCGGGCTTCAAAGATTTATTACCGGGGAAGTGGTGCTGGGTATCCTGTATCTTTTCACTTTTGGTTTTTGTGGCATAGGAACTATTATCGATCTGGTTAATTGTAAGCGTATTACCAGCGAATTCAATCAGAAAAAAGCTATTGAAGCAGCCGAAATGGTTAAGATGTTTAATCAGAAGTATTAGCCTCAAAAGGAAAATCCGCATATTTTACAGGGAAAATTCACAGGGTTAACAAACTATAAGAAGTCTGAGTGGCCAATTTTTTGCAATTTCGTGGATTAATAGGCCTTTCATGAGATATAACTTACTGTTGCTCCTGTTTTTTTTTCTTGTTTTTTCTTCCTGTAAAAAAGAAACTGTACCCGAACCCGATAATACGCCTGTAAATCCTGCAGTTCCGCCGGATAATGACCATATACTTTTAGGAAATCCTACTAATGCGCAAACCAATGCAGGCAACGGTAATAATTACCTGAAGGATAATATCTATTATAAAATTGCTTACAGCAGCAGTCGTGGAATTCCGGTATGGGTAAGCTGGCATTTGCAATCGAGCGACCTGGGATCAACACCCCGCCAGGACGATTTTCGCCCGGATGTACTTCCTGCAGCATGGTATTCGGTAACAGACGCAAGTTATTCTCAGTCGGGGTTCGACCGCGGGCATAATGTTCCTTCTGCCGACAGAACCAGTTCTGTTCCAGCCAATTCATCAACATTTTTAATGACCAACATTATTCCCCAGGCACCTAATATGAACCAGGGGCCATGGGAAGGGCTTGAGGACTATATCAGGAATACACTTGTGGGTACTGCCAACGAAGCTTATATCATAATGGGAAATTATGGTAATGGCGGACGTGGAAATTCCGGCATGGCGTCAACCATAGATAATGGGATGGTTGCAGTGCCTAAAAACGTATGGAAACTTGCGGTGGTCCTGCCAAAAGGAAATAATGACCTTGCCCGCTTAGATACAACAGCCACCGTGCTGGCAGTGAATATGCCCAACGACAATGCATTGTATTCAACATCGTTTGCGGGTAAATCTTCCTGGAAGAATTATATAGTTTCTATTACTGAGTTGGAACAGGCAGCTGCTGCAAATGGACTTACATTGAATTTTCTTACAAATGTTGACGCTACCGTAAGAGCATATTTGAAGAACAAGAAATTCCAGTAATCAATCAAACAGTTTTTCTATTTTCTTTAATACCTGGGGCAGGTTTATTCCTTTACCCAGTACAGGTTTAAAAATGTCTCCTGTTTCTTTCAGTCGGGCAATGGCATTTGTGATATTATGATCTGTGATCTTCAATCCTTTTTTTACTTCGTCCCAGTGTAACGGCATAGATACAGGAGCTCCTGGCTTTGGCCTTAAGGAATAAGGTGCAGCTACGGTTGCCTGTGGCCTGTTTTGAAGAAAATCAATATACATTTTTCCTCCACGGTCGGCAGTTTTTCTTTCAACAGTAGTATATGAAAGAAGTTCTTCATGAACCAGTCTTGCAATTATGCGCGCGAATTCTTTCGAATCGTGGTAGGAATATTTTGCTCCTAAAGGAATATAAATATGAAGTCCTGTAGATCCAGAAGTTTTAGGATATGATTTTACACCAACAGCGTCAAGAATTTTTTTTGTTACAAGGGCCGCTTCTATTACCTGGTTAAAACTGTTTTTGTCCGGATCCAGGTCAATGATACACCAGTCAGGATTTTCGGGATTAGTTGTTTTGCTGTGCCATGGATTTATTTCTATGCAACCCAGCGAAGCAATGTATAATAAACTTGCTTCGTTGGTGCAAACCAGGAATTCCTTTTCCCGGTTGTCGGCATAGCTGAAATAGGGATAGGTTTCAATCCAGGCAGGAGCTTTGCCTTTAACATCTTTCTGGTAAAAAGTTTTTCCTTCGATACCGTTAGGATGCCGGTTTAATGTTTGAGGTTTGTTTTTGATATAGGGTAAAATATAAGGAGCCACTGCATAATAGTAATTTATAAGATCACGTTTTGTAAATCCTTCTTTTGGCCAGTAAATTTTATCTAAATTGGAAAAACCCAGTTCATTACCTCCTATTATTCTTGTCTGGCTTTTTTCTTTAGGATTGAGCAGGGATTTTCTTTCTTTTTTGCCTGGTGCCCGCAGCACTTTATTTTTTACTAGAGTATGTGATGGAAGAATTGATGCTGTATCTGCAGGTAGTTCTCTTTTAATTTCTTTTGCTGATTTATCTTCTCTTATTCCTTTGAATGAGGGATGCCTGAATGAACCATCTTTGGTAAGTTCGCGATAACTGACTTCACCAACAACTACAGGCTTTACCCAAACCACATCAGCTTTTGGCGGATCGGGCCGAAAGCGGGAAGGTTTGTTGATTGGAGGAAGGGTTGCAAATTGGGAAGTTTTGGTTTGGTGCGGCTTTAATTTTTTAATGATTTCCTGCTGCAAGGTTTTATTAAATCCTGTGCCCACAGTGGCCAGGTAGTTGAATTTTCCATTTTCAATTATGCCCATCAGCAATGCGCTGAAAAGTTTGGAGGTGCCTTCATTTATTGTATAGCCTCCAATAATCATTTCCTGTCTTTTCTCTGTTTTTATTTTAAGCCAGTCGCGCGAGCGATGGCCGGGAATATATTTTGAGGTGCTGCTTTTAGCCATTATGCCTTCCAGGTGCAATTCGGAGGCCTGCTGAAAAACAGCGGTTGCACTTCCTTCAATTGAAGAACTGAATCGAATGAGGTTTTGATCCCCGGGAATTAACGCATGCAATATAGATTTTCTGTTATTGAGCGGAAGATCAGTAAGCGATTGGCCATTGTACCAAAGAATATCAAAAACATAAAAGAACAATGGCCCATCTGCTTCACTGCGCCAGCTTTGTAATGCACCGAAATCGGGGATGCCGTTATCATTCACCGCCACCACTTCGCCGTCAATAATGGCATTCACTTTCCATTGCTGAAGCAACCGGTAAAGGGGATAGAATTTTTCATTGAAAGATTTTTTGTTGCGGGAGTAAAGATCAACCCTGCCATTATTAAGGTAAGCAGTGGCCCTGAAGCCATCCCATTTCATTTCATAAATCCAACCTTCTTTGTCAACAGGTTCCGAAACCAGGGTTGCGAGCATAGGTTCTATATAGCCGGGGAAGGGCGTATGAGGAGCCGATTTTAACAGGGAATTCAGTTTACTGCTTACTGATCTAAGTTTCATTTAAGAACATAATCAAAAAGCAAACCTCATTAATGATGAGGATGGAATTACTGGATCATTTTTCCTTTGATGATTTCCATTAAGTCCGGTTTATAGGTATCACCTACAATTATATCAGCTGTTACACCCTGGAGCCTTACCAGGTTGCCTTCTATGCCTGAGATCTTAGGTACAGAAATGATGAAAGATTTATGAACGCGCAGAAATTTTTTGCGTGGAAGTTTTTCTTCTATGTCTTTCATGCTGGTATAAACCATAGTTCGTTTACTGTTGCAGTAAATGGCAACATAGTTTTTCATTCCTTCGATGTAATCGATATCGGCGAGGTTGATCTTTAAAAGTTTTCCTTTTGATTCTGTTTTTACGAAAATGAAATCATCTTCTTTTTCTGCAGGACGTGGGTTGAACTCTTCAATAATTTTTGATGCCTTTTGAACTGCCGTAAGAAACCTAGGGAGGCGAATGGGTTTTAAAAGATAATCTACAACATCAAGTTCATAGCTTTCTAGGGCAAACTCGCTATAAGCTGTTGTAAGAATTACCTGGCATTTTCCTTTAATTGCTTTTATGAAATCAATCCCGGAGAGTTCGGGCATTTGAATGTCAAGAAAAACCAGGTCGGCCTTTAGTTCGGTAACCATATGCAGGGCTTCAATTGGATTTGTGGAAGACCCTACCTGTGTTAGCTGAGGCGTTTGGTTTACATAATGTTCCAGGATGTCAATGGCATGTTGTTCATCGTCGATTATAATACACCTGATCATACATTAAAAATAGTTAGTTGGGTTGTATAAAATCCGGCATCATCGGTAATTTCAAACCTGTAATTAGATTTATAGGCCAGTTCAAGCCGCTTTCGGATGTTATCGAGACCAATGCCGGTTGACAATTCTTTTGGTCCCGATTTTTTCTTGTTGCGACAAATAAAGTTCAGTTTGTTTCCCTCTATTTTAAGATGAATTGAAATTGGGTCTTCCATGCTTTTCAGGTCGCCGTGTTTAAACGCATTTTCAACAAGGGTAATCAGTACAAAGGGAATGATGGTAGCGCCATTTACAACACCTTCTACAACAAAATCAACTTTAAGTTTGTTGCTGAACCGAAGCTGGTTGATCTTGATCACATTTCTTACATGTTCAATTTCATCTTTTAACGGAGCTTTTCCGTCTATTGCATTTCCTTCACTTAATGCGTAACGCATAATATCGCTCAGCGTTAATATCCCTTCTGATAATTCGGAAGAATAAGGAAGTGATTTGGCGTAAAGAAAATTTAAGGTATTATGAAGAAAGTGAGGATTGATCTGTGCTTTCAGGAAATTAAAATTAGCCTGCGATTTCTCTATTTCCAGTTGAAGTTTTTGTTGTTCCAGTATTTTTCTCTGCTTTTTTTCGTCGCGTAATGTAGTCAGGTAAGAAATTAATAATGCTATTCCTATGTAGAAGAAAGCGGTAAAAGTGTAACTGAAAATTAATATCCCGGTAGTTAATTCTCCTTCAATTTGTTTTTCATTGACCGATATCCCGATCTTCTTGCCCATTAAAAAGAAATGGGTGATTATGAAATAAATGCCAAGCATTATAATGCAGATGGCGGTGGTTTTTGTAAACTCAAAAGTTGTTTTCCTGTGTGACATCAGGTTATAATATTCATTTACCGCATAGTAAAAGAAACCCGATGCAAATGCAATACTGGCTACCTGGTTGAGCAGGTTGCGCATAGTAAACATGGAATCAATTCCGCCCATCTGGCTGCCTACCGGCGAAATAAAGATCACAAGGAGGCCTAAGAGGGTAAGAAGAATGTAAACAACAAATACTACCCAGAAAATGCGCCAGAAACGATACCTGATATTTGGATTCATTTAGTTTTCATTCAAGTTTATAAATCAAAGGCGCAGCGTTAACACTGCGCCTTTATTATTATTGCCCTATGCCAATGCCTCCTCCCTGTTGTACTCTTTTGGCTTCTTCTTCGGCAGCGGTTGATCTTTGTCTTGCACCTTTCACGCTTGTGCCGCCAAACCTGTAATTAAAGCTGAGTTTTACCTGCTGGCTTTCCCATTTCACATTAAAGTTGGAAACCTGTCCCGCAAAATCCGTTTTGCCTTTGAATTCCAGACTATTGAAAATGTCGGAAACTGCGAGACGGATTGTGCCCCTGTTTTCGAAAACCTGTTTTTGCAGGCCTATATCAATTCCAATCAGCGACCTTGACTGAAATGCTCCCTGCTGAATTGTTGGCGTATTATAAAATCCAGAAAGTTCGGCCGTCCATGTTCCGGCAAATTTCAGTGTGTTTTGTGCGTAAATGTTCAATCCAAATGCATCCATATCCACTTCCCTGCCCGGTCCGAAATCTGCTTTATATTTTGAATAATTTCCATTCAGGTTGGCAAAAACCGTGTAGGATTTATATTGAAAAGGATAGCTGATGTTCAGGCTTATTACGTCCTGTGTAGCCAGGTTTTTATTGGTGATGAACGATTTGGAGATATCGGCAGTATCAATCCACTGAACAAACATGTTTTTAACCTTGCTATAGTTTAGGGTTGTGTTTAGCCTGTATTTGTATGTATGTGTTAATCCTATGCTGTTGGTGTACTGTGGTCTCAGGTCGATGTTACCTTTTTGGTATGTGTACTCATCCAGTTTAAATTCAAAGGGATTTAAGTTCTGGTATGCCGGTCTGTCGATCCTGCGGCTATAAGAAAGACTAAACTGGCTCATTGGGTTCTTATTATAAGTGATGGCAGCACTTGGGAAAAGATCGGTATAATTTCTTTTAAACGATGAATCATATTTCACATATCCCGAACCGTTATTACGTTGGCCGTTTGAAATTCCTTCTGTTATGGTATTTTCTACACGTACACCTGCCTGGATCATAAAGCCGGTAAATGCTTTGTTGTAGTTTAGGTAAACGGCGTTTATGTTTTCATTATAGTTAAACCCATTGCTTCTGTCAAGGTCTTGTTCATCAACATTATTTATAACATTAAACCTTTTGAAATCATTTTTAGTTCTAACAAAAGCTGTTTTGCCACCAAAGCCAAGTCTTCCTCCTCCAAAATTCTGTTCCCAATCTACCTTGCCCGAACTGATAGTAATATCGGTAGGTGCTGCCATCCGGTAAATAATGGCATCAGTTAAAGTTGAACCAGAGGGGTTGTAATAAAAATTAGGCTGGTATTGTAAATTTTCCAGATCATAAGTACCATAATCTGCATTTACCGTAAGGCTTTTGCCTGATGTGCTATTTAAAGTATAGTTCAGGTTGAAGTTAATATTGTTCCTGTCCATTTCGGCAGTATTCTCTGCTACCAGTATCCTGTCAACACCGCTTGATTTATTTGAAATGGGTGTTCGACTATAGCCTTCCATTTCCATTGCCGACCGGGTTCCATTAATGATCAGGCCTATAGTGTTTTGTTTATTAATGAAGAAGTCGGCACCTGCTTTAAAATTATGACTGATGTTATTGGATATGTTACGGGTGCGGGTATTAAAAATGCTGTCGGCCACCGTACGGTCGATATTTAATTCAAATACATTTTTATTGTTGCTATAATTATAACTGCCAAAAATGTTCAGTTTTGCATTGCGATGGTTCAATGTAAAGCCTGTGTTGTATTTGGAATAATTTCCAATATTGTATCCAACATTTACAGTTCCATTGGTTCCAAATGCTTTGTTTTTCTTTAAACGAATATTGATAATGCCGGCATTACCTGCTGCCTCGTATTTTGCCGATGGATTGGTAATAAGTTCAATTGCCTCAATATTTGACGAAGGCATGGATTTTAAATAATTGGCAAGGTCTTGTCCCGAAAGCGGTGTGGGGCGGCCATCAATAAATACCTGAACGCCTGTCTTTCCGCTCAGGCTAAGGTTATCATCCTTATCTACGGTTACACCTGGCGATTTCCTCAATAGCTCAAGCGCATCGGATCCGGTAGCATTAATAGTTCCTTCAACATTTAAAATTGTTTTATCGGCTTTCACCTCCACAATGGGGCGGCGGGCCGTTACCACAACATTTTCCATTCCTGTTGCTGCTTTATCAAGCGTAATATCTTTTATAAACACGGTTTCCGAAACCGTAAAAGCCTCGGAAATATAGGTTTGATGACCAACAAAAGATGCCATCAGCCTGAAACTGGCGTTTTCTGCAACTTCAAATTCAAAGCTTCCGTTTTCCTTAGAAACACCAAATTTTATGACAGCAGAATCAGCAGCATTTAAAAGGGAAACGGTTGCACCCTGAAGCGGGTTTCCTTCCGGGTCTTTAATAGTCCCCTTAATCTGGGCATTCGTGGCCATTGCTGAAAGCATTACCAGGAACAATACAATGATTCTCATAAAAATTTTTTTAGATGGTTTTAATCTGGTGCAAACATATTTTGGATGCAGGCGCTGAGAAAAAAGCTTACACAAAACGGTATTTTAACGATACATAGCGGGTTTTTAACCCAGCTGGGGAATTAATTATTAGTTTAAAATTTTATATTTGGATGAATCTTCCCGGCTATGAAATATCTTCTTTTTTCTCTGTTTGCTCTTTATTCTGGGTTTGCTGTTGCTCAAAGCAACGAAATAAAAGCAGTGCGTGTGAATCCACTGCATGAGAATATGCATTTATTAGACAACCAGGCTATGAAGTATAAAGAGTTTCAAAAGGGGAAGGTGATTTTTAAAGATTCAGCCCAAACCGAAGCCAGGTTGAATTTTCACCGGATTTATAATGAAGTTTTATTTTTAAATGATGAAGGAGATACCCTGGCTCTTTCCAATCCCGAAACCCTGGCCATGATCATTATGGGCACAGATACTTTTTTTTATTTTCAAAAAGGATATGGCCAGCAGATCACGCATTACCCCGATTATAACCTGGTAATGAAGCAAACACTGAAATTTATCGGTAAAGAAAAGAAAGGTGCCTATGGTTCTTACTCCACTACTGCATCGGTAAATTCTGTATCTGATTTACATGTAGATGAAATGGCAGGAATTACAAATACTGTAGAGCCGGGAAAGACCAATTTATTTAAGGCTGATGAAAATTCGATATACACACCCAACTCGGAGTTTTTTATAACCGACAAATTCAATAACATGTTTCCCGCAAACAAGAAAAATGTTTTGAACCTCTTCAATAAAAATGGGCGGGCTATAAAAAAATATATTTCCAACAAAAAAGTAAATTTCAAAAAGCAGGATGACCTTGTTGAAATCATGGAATTTATTCAGCAGCTCTGATTCTTTAAGCTGAATAAATTTTTCTCACTTATATATATTATTCAGCATATTTTTTGCTGTATATTCCTAAAGAGTTTTTCATGAGGAATTCGGCAAGGAAAAATAAGAACAAAGAAAAAGTTCCATTAAAGCCCGGAAACTTTGCCAAGGTAAACAGTTCAGGCAGGGAAGAGCGTTTGCAACAAAACCAGGATGAATTGCTGAGGTTTAATATTATTGGCAACAGGGCCCGCCGAAGCTTTAATAACGACATGCCCGGCGGTGGCTATGAAGGTTTTTGATTACCTGTTGTAAAACCATATCCATTTTTTTACTTCTTCAAGGTCCCGGGTTCTAAGGGGTTGGCTCATACTCCAGCTCCAGTTATTGGCTGTAGAGGAAGGAATATTCATCCTTGACGTTTCATTCAGTGCAAGAACATCCTGCAAAGGCAGAATTGCTATGTTGGCCACCGAAGCCATTGCCATTTTGCACATTTGAAAAGCAACATTGTTTTCGGTGATTTCCATACCAAAATAACCGGAGATCCTTTCCCGGGTTTTTGCATCGGTTTCTGTTCGGTACCATCCCTTTATTGTATTGTTATCATGCGTACCTGTATAAACCAGGAAGTTTTTTTCGTGGTGATGTGGAATGTGTTCATTGGTATTGAAATTTTCTCCAAATGCAAATTGAAGCACTTTCATTCCGGGTAACCCGAATGCATCTCTTAATGTATGTACCGACGGAGTAATTTCCCCCAGGTCTTCGGCTACAAAGGGAAGTTCTCCAAGGGCGTTATGTATGGCAGTGAAAAATTTCTTTCCAGGGCCATTTACCCACCTGCCGTTTTTTGCAGTTTCTTCTGAAGCTTTCACTTCCCAGTAAGCATCAAAAGCCCTGAAGTGATCGAGGCGTACCAGGTCGAAGTATTCTATATTTTTCTTTAATCGTTTAATCCACCAGTTATACCCGGTTTCTTCATGCTTTTGCCAGTTGTAAACAGGCATTCCCCAAAGCTGACCCTCATTGCTGAAAGCATCTGGGGGTACGCCGGCAATGAATTTGGCGCTTCCATTTTCATCAAGCATAAAAAGTGAAGGATGAGACCATACATCTGCCGAATCGTAGCTAACATAAAACGGGAGATCGCCCATTATTTTGACGCCCATTTCATTAGAATAATGCTTCAAAGATTTCCATTGAAGGTCAAAAATGAACTGGATCCATTTATAAAATTCTACCTGGTCGCGAAACCTGTTTTCAAGCAGATCTTTGTATGCATTATCAGGATTCCTTTGTTTTTCTTCCCACTCATACCAGGGCAATCCATTGTTATTTTTTTTCAGTAAGGAAAATAAAGCAAAGTCGTTGAGCCATGATCGCTCCCTTGTTTTGAAGTTGGAAAAATCACTTGCCATCTTGTTTTCTCCCTTAAGTTTGAAATTTTCAAATGCTTTTAGCAGCAATTTTTCTTTTACCTGTCGGGCATAATTAAAATCGGCCTGGGTGGAATTTTGTTTTTTTAGTGCAGCGAATTCATGGTAATGCAACAGTTGCTGTTCTGCCAGGAGTTCAGGATTTATAAATAAAGGATTTCCCGCAAAACTTGAAGTAGCACTGTAGGGAGAAAATCCCTGCCCTTCTTCCGTAGGGTTAAGTGGTAAGATCTGCCAGTATTTTAAACCTGCAGATGACAATGCGTTTACGAATGAATAGGCTTCACTGCCCATGTCACCACAACCATATACCGAAGGCAGGGAACTTAAGTGTAAAAGAATTCCGGCTGATCTTTCTTTTCCGGGAGTGTTGCCTGCAAGAACAGAAACCGGAAGGGTATCGAAAAGATCATTTAAAAGAATTTCTTTGGAATCTGTTTTTGAATGGAGAAGCACGTGTTTCCATCCATCTTTGGAAGCAGGAAGCCTGAGCGTGGTATTTGCCCAATCGAATTTTTCTTTCGATTTAAAATTAAATGAAAGCAAAGGAATGGTTACAACAATCATTGTATTTCCTGCGCTTCTGGCAAATGAAAACGCAAATTCTTTATACTTCCCTGTTATTTCAAGGGGAATGTATTCTCCGTTTAAAAAAACATTTGGATAAGCATTTCTTAATTGTAATAGTTTATTTAAGATGTAAAGTTTGAACTTTCCTGAACGTTTTTCTTTCCATAAGTTTTCAACCAATTGAGGGTTGATATCTTCTATTTCATTCAAAATATTTTTTCTTAATTCATAGTCCACCGGTCGCCTGTTATCGGGATCAACAAGGCTAAGATCCCATAATTCAGTACCCTGGTAGATGTCTGGAATTCCCGGGGCTATAGTTTTTAAAACCAGTTGGGCAATTGAATTATGAATTCCAGCATCAGTTAAATCCCCAATGAATCGCGTAAAAGATTTATAAAAAGGGTTTGATGGTTCTAACAAAGAAGCAGTAAATTCTTTAATTGCAGCTTCATATCTTTCGTTAGGCTGGTTCCAGTTAGTGATGCGCTTAGCTTCCCTGAATGCTTTTATAAAATATTCCTGCAATCTGTTTTTATAATCATCAATATCAAAATTGCCAACAGGCCATGAACCTGCAAGGGTCTGGTAAATAAAATATTCATCATTAACATCTGGTGCCCCTGAAACTCTGAGGTCTTTATTGATGTGCTGCCATTCATTAATTTTTTCTATCCACAGTTCCGGCATTTGCGAAATAACATTTAGCCTGGCTCTCACATCTTCACCTCTTTTGGTATCATGGGTGGAAGTTGCGTTTTGGGTATGCGGCCATAAATGCTTTCTTGTAAGCATGGCATCATGCATATCTTTTAAGGTAATGCCAAAAGCCCCGGGAGCATCACCAACTTCGTTGTGGGCAATAAACCGGTTATAGGTATACATGAGCGTGTCTTCAACTCCCTTTGCCATTAAAGGGCCGGTAAACTGCATGCAACGCATGAAGAAATAGAGGCAACGTGAACGCAGTTTTTCATCTTTGGAATTTTTAGCAAACAACATCACCTGTGCAAGGAGGTCGGTTGCCGCCGACAGGTCTGGCCTGCTTGTTTTAATTTGAGTGAAAACTTTTTGCAATGAATTTTGCTCTTCTTCCGCCAGGGGGTATTCATTTCCATAAAACCTGTATACCGGGCAGTGGATGAGGAATTCAGCAATGGCTGTTTTAATATCCTCCGTACGCATTTGCGCATAATCCTCCTCGTTAACGATTCCGGATGTCATGAAAAGAACAAAAAGGTTTTCAAGCTCGCCTCCCATATTCTGGTAAAGGATCATTGACTTTTTATCTCTTACCTGCTGCGATACACTTCGTTTCTCATCCACCAGTGAATTGTAAAACAAGGTGAGTTTTTCTTCCGATGTGTTTTGTGTTAATAAGTTATTTGCCAGGGCCAGGAAATCATAACCTGTTGTTCCCTCCACAGGCCAGTTAGTGGGAAGGTGTTCTCCGGGTTTAAGAATTTTTTCAACAGAAATATAAATATCGCCTGCTGCTTCACGTAATTGTTTCAAATATCCGGTGGGATCAAACAAGCCATCTATGTGGTCGATCCTCAAACCGCTGATGAGGTTTTGTTTTACGAGAGAAAGTATAAAGGAGTGATGTTGTTCAAATACATCTTTGTTTTGAATATTAAGACAGATAAGACTATTGACGGTAAAAAATCTCCGGTAGTTTATCTGGCTGTCGGTTTCCTTCCAGTTACATAAGCGATAATGCTGTTCGTCAGCAATGTTTTTGAGTGCCTCTACATTTGAATTGATCTTTGCAATAGTTTTTTGAATTGTTGTCCTTAAGTTTTTATCATTCCATAAGCTGTGTAACTGTACAAGGATCTCATTCCACTGGTGTTTG
This sequence comes from Bacteroidota bacterium, assembly GCA_023429985.1. Taxonomy (GTDB): domain Bacteria; phylum Bacteroidota; class Bacteroidia; order Chitinophagales; family Chitinophagaceae; genus Flavisolibacter. Next base: position 21,754 of record JAEZCV010000141.1, read on the forward strand.
AATATATTGCGGTCTTCCTGTTGCAGTGCCTCCGTTATCAACTTCTCCAACTGTTGTAAGGAATCTGAAGGATCTGAATTTTTCAGAATGTATCGGTAAGTTCCCGGCTTTAAAGGATAAGCGTTATCAAAATATTTTAAAACCAGTTTTTCGTTTTCGTATGCAATTGTAATTTCTCCTTTTTCAATTAGCTCGCTTGCATCGGCACCCAGGAAGGGAAGCATTACCGGGCCTTTTTCAAAATCAACATCAAAGAATGAAGCATAGATGGAACTTTCTCCTTTTTCAAGTAAGTCGGCAATCCATGGGTTTTCGGGAAAGAAGGCCATGTGATTGGGAACAATATCCTGCATCCAGTTCATCTTCAACGATTTTACCTCCTTTAATAATTCAATAAAAGATTCATTGCTGCCTATTTCAGGGTTAACTGATGAAGGGTCAAGTAAATCATAACCATGATTGCTGCCTTTTACTGCTGTAAAAACAGGCGAAGCATAAATGGTTGTAATACCAAGTTTTTTTAGGTAAGGAAGAATTTTTTTTAGATGTTCAAAAGTGAAATCCTTATGAAACTGAATCCTGTATGTTGAAACTATATTCTTCATCTGCTTTACAAATTATTGTGATTGCAATAAACCTGTATGGATTCAGGTTGAAGTGCAATGGTTGCTGTTCCTGGCTGGTTGGCTTTTATTATGGAAGGAGTTGCAGCGGGGCCCAACCAGAAAGGATGTGCAGAATCGAGTATGCGAAACCATTGTTTTGAATACGAAGGCGGCATAATGAATTGTTGTCTTTTAGAAAAGTTCAACAAAGAAATAGTGCTTTCATCCTGATGCCAGCGATGTAACAATATGGTTTTTGCCTGTTTATTACATTCAACATGCAATTGCTTTCGTAACAGATTTTTAAGTGAAGGGTATTTCTTTCTTATTGAAATAATCTCGCGGTAAAACCGAAACATGGCCTGGTGCTTCTCTTCATTTAATAAATTCCATTGAAGTTTTGATTGTTGATATGAAGACAGCGCCAGCGGATCAGGCGCATCTTCACCACGATGGAAATCAGCAAATTCCTTTTTTCTTCCATTTCTTACCGCTTCTGCAATATCCTTATCGCCATGATCTACAAAATAAAGAAAGGGATTTGTTTCGCCCCATTCTTCTCCCATAAAAAGCATGGGTAAAAAAGGACTTACCATAATGGCACCGGCGAGTAATTTTTGCATTTCAAAGCTATAAAGTACTGCACTTCTTTCGCCCAGCATCCGGTTTCCCACCTGGTCGTGGTTTTGCGAAAACACAACGAACTGTTCGCCTTCGTTGGTTGATTTTCTTCCAAAAATCTTTTTACGATGAGAGGAAAACTGGCCATCGAAAACATAGGCATCCTGGTATGCTTTAGCAAGATGCTCAACACCGCTAAAGTCAGAATAATACCCTGCCGGTTTTTCACCTGCTGAAACACGGAGTGCGTGGTGAAATTCATCTATCCACTGTGCATTCATTCCATATCCTCCCATTGAAGTGGGATTGATGAATTTAGGATCGTTCAGGTCTACTTCTGCAATTAAATAATAGCGGCGGCCTGTAATTGTTTCAAGGTCATCTTTTGTTTTTTTTATTTCTGACAAAATATGTTCAGGGCTGTGATCTTTAATGGCATGTACGGCATCAAGTCTTAAAGCATCTACATGAAAATCGCGTAGCCACATTAGGGCGTTTTCAATAAAAAAATTTCTTACGCCATCGCACCAGGCATCATCAAAATTTATTGCCTTGCCCCAGGGTGTTTTGTATTTATCTGTAAAATAAGGTGCAAAGGATTCTGTATAATTTCCTTCCGGACCAAAATGGTTATACACAACATCTACAATTACAGCAATATCTTTTTCGTGGCAGATATTTACAAATTCCTGGAAGGCTTTTGGTCCTCCGTATGAATTTTGTACTGCAAAAGGATATACTCCATCATATCCCCAGTTTCTTTCTCCAGGAAACTGGGCGATGGGCATTAATTCTATTGCATTAATGCCCAGCTTTTTCAAGTGATCTAATTTTTGAATGATACCCTTGAAATTTCCTTCAGGAGAAAAACATCCGGTATGCAGTTCATAAATGATATAATCATGCTGAGGATGATTTTGCCATTGCTGGTCGGTCCATTTAAAATCCAGGTCCACAACCTGTGAATGTGCATGCACACCTTGCGGCTGCAATGAAGATGCAGGATCGGGCAGTTCCTGTTTGTCGTCAAGTTTGAATTTATACAGGCGTCCATCGAGGTTTTCCGGGATCTCTACATTCCAGTATCCATATTTTGTTTTGATCAGTTGAAATTTTTTTTCATCATCAAAAATGATCTCAACCATATTTGCATCAGGAGCATACAAAAGAACCCTGGTAATGCCTTCAATAATATTTACTCCAATTGACCGGTTTTTCAGGTTGAAATTATCCATTATGCAAGTGGATGTTTAAGAAGTATGATAGAGCGATCAGGAACATGCACCATTTCTCCGGCTTTGAAAATTTCGGTAGGTTCATCAACCTGGTTAAGGCTTGTGTCAAGAATTTTTATCCATGTACTTCCAAATTTTTCGGCTGGAAGTTTATAATCAAGGCCATGGTGTGCTGCATTGAAAATAATATAAAAGCTTTCATCAACTATAGGTTCGCCTTTTGGTCCGGAAGATCTTATTGTATTGCCATTGAGGTATACACCAAGTGATTTGGCAAAATCGAGCGACCAGTTTTCTTCACTCATTTCTTCACCACCGGGATGAAACCATGCAATGTCTTCGAGACCTACACCTTTAATTGGTCTTCCCTTGAACCAGCGTTTTCTTGAAAAACTGGGATGCGATTTATAAAAATGGATCAGCTTTTTTGTATACTCCATTAACGACTTATCGGCTGCCTCCCAATTAAGCCATGAAATTTCATTATCCTGGCAATAAGCGTTGTTGTTTCCATATTGTGTTCGACTGAATTCATCACCTGCAACAATCATGGGCACACCTTGCGATAAGAACAGTGTGGTGAGGAAGTTTCTTTTTTGTTTGTTGCGCAAGGCCAGAATGGCCTGATCATCTGTAGGTCCTTCCACGCCGCAGTTCCAGGAGCGGTTATGGGTTTCGCCATCATTGTTGTTTTCTTTATTCGCCTCGTTATGTTTTTCGTTGTAAGAAACCAGGTCGTTTAATGTAAAGCCATCGTGAGCCGTTATAAAGTTGATGCTGGCTGTGGGTCTTCGGTAGTCATTTTTATAAAGATCTGAGCTCCCGGTAATCCTTTCTGCGAATTCCGAAAGCATACTATCTGCACCTCTCCAGAAGTCGCGCATACAGTCGCGATATTTTCCATTCCATTCACCCCAACCCGGAGGGAATTTGCCTACCTGGTAACCACCTTCGCCAACATCCCATGGTTCTGCAATTAATTTAACCTGAGAAATAACGGGGTCCTGGTGAATGATGTCAAAAAATGCACTTAGCCTGTCTACATCATGCAATTCTCTTGCAAGTGCCGAAGCAAGATCGAAACGGAAACCATCAACATGCATTTCCAGCACCCAGTAGCGAAGACTGTCCATGATCAATCTTAAAACATTTGGAAGTCTTGCATTTAAAGTATTGCCGGTTCCGGTATAATCCATATAGAACCTGCAGTTTTCTGTAAGGCGGTAATAAGATTGATTATCTATCCCTCGGAAGCAAACAGTGGGTCCCATATGATTGCCTTCACCAGTATGATTATAAACCACATCAAGTATAACTTCAATTCCTGCCTGGTGAAGCGCTTTCACCATTTTTTTAAATTCTTTCACCTGTCCGCCATCTTTTCCATCTCCCGAATAGAATCGAACATCGGGTGCAAAGAATCCAATTGAATTATAGCCCCAGTAATTGGTAAGATCATTTTCCTTCAGGTGCCTGTCGGTAATAAAATGATGTACAGGCATTAATTCAATGGCATTAATACCCAGGTCTTTTAAATATTGAATCGAAACAGGATGCGCCAGTCCCGCATAAGTTCCTCTTAAATCATCGGGTATTTCGGGATGTAACATGGTAAAACCCTTTACATGGGTTTCGTAAATAATGGTTTTATGATAGGGTATGCGGGGATGTTTATCTCCTGCCCAGTTGAAACGGGTATCAATCACCACCGATTTAGGAACAAAAGGTGCGCTATCGAGAGTGCTGAAACTTAAATCGGCATCGGGGTGACCTACTTCATATCCAAACATGGCATCGCTCCATTGAACGGTTCCCGAAATTGCTTTTGCGTAGGGATCAAGCAATAATTTATTAGCGTTAAAACGATGGCCATTATGTGGTTCGTAAGGTCCATGAACCCGGAAGCCATAGAGTTGTCCCGGATCGATGCCCGGAAGGTAAATGTGCCAGACATGGTTCGATCTTTCCCTGATCTTTATTCTATGCGTTTCCTGTTGAGGTTGTGTAGAATTAAATAAACATAATTCTACACCTGATGCATTTTCGGCATATAGGGCAAAATTAACTCCTTCACCGTCCCAGGTGGCTCCTAGTGGAAAGGGCTCTCCGGGATATATACTTAAGTCCATTTGATATCTTTTTTCCAATTCCTGCGTGGGTTAAATAGTCAATTGTCTTGCCACCATATTATGAAATAAACCATTACCAGGGATTTAAATAATTCATTAGCAGCAAATAAGATTTTAGTTAAATTGAAAATCAATCAACCATGAACTGGTCGGAACACCTGGTAAATTTTTATAAAGATCTGAAACCGCCCTCACTTCAAGGAGGGATGGAATGGATGCACCCTCATATTTCACCCGAAGTGGCCGACGTTGCAGGAAGTTTTTACAATAAATTTTTCAACGACAGGCATCCCAGGCTCATTTTGCTGGGCATTAACCCCGGCAGGTTTGGAGCTGGCGTAACAGGCATAAATTTTACGGCACCGCGTCAGCTGGATGAAGTGGGCATATCGCACCCATTTAAGAATCAATCCGAACTTTCAGCAGGATTTATATATGAAATGATAGATGCCTTTGGTGGAGCAAAGGCGTTTTATGCAAATTGCGTTTTGGGTTCGGTTTGTCCGCTGGGATTAACATTTAAAGGAAAGAACATCAATTATTATGATGATAAGGAGGTGATGGAAGCGTTGCGGCCATTTATTGTATCGAGCATGAATAGCCTGCTTCAACTTCCTTACAGGCCTGTTGCAATTTCAATTGGAGGCGAAAAAAACTTTAAATACCTGCAGAAGATCAATCATGAAAACCGGTGGTTTGAAAAAATTGATAAACTGGCGCATCCACGTTTTATCATGCAATATCGAAGGAAGGAAAAGGACGCGTATATAAATGAGTATGTGGAAACGATAAGAAAATATTTACTGTAACAGTAAACTAAAGAAGACTAATAAAATTTCCACCTTATTGGCATTTCCTTAATTTCATTGTGGATTCTTATTTATGAATAACAACACGATCGACAGCAACCTGCTGCGCCAGATATTTTTTATAGCGGTAATACTGTTCCTGGGGATTGTATTATTTCGCGAGCTCCTGTTTTTTCTGTCTGCTTTTTTGGGATCCATAACTTTTTATGTTGTTATGCGCGACCGCATGTTTTACCTGACAGAGAAAAGAAAATGGAGGCATAGTTCGGCTGCGTGGACGTTGATGCTGCTTTCTTTTTTTGTAATTCTTATGCCCATAGGATTGCTGGGAAATATTTTATATGAAAAAGCCAGTTATGTTGTAACGCATTCCGAGGAAATGATAGCCTCATTAAAGAATGTTGTGAATAAGATAAGCAGCCAGATAGGATACCAGATCATTGATCCGGGCACTATTAACCGGCTGGGTAACTATGTAGCAGAATTGCTTCCAAAAGTATTAGGGGTAACCTTCAATACCATTACACAAATTGCAAGTATGTATTTCATATTATACTTCATGCTTGTAAACGGGAGAAAAATGGAGGAGGCATTATATGAATACATTCCGCTTAAGGACAATAATGTTGAACTGCTGGGATCCGAATCACGAACCATCATTATGTCGAATGCCATAGGTATTCCGCTTATTGCATTGATTCAGGGCGTGGTGGCGCTTATAGGCTACCTCATCATTGGCGTTCCGGAGCCTTTTCTTTGGTTTGTAGCCACCAGTATTGCAGCTATGATGCCTGTGGTAGGTGCTGCGCTAATTTATGGCCCCATGACCATATGGCTATTTGCACAGGGTGAAACCGGGAAGGGAATCGCATTAGCTTTGTGGGGATTTGGAATTGTGGGACTGGTTGATAATTTATTCAGGTTTTTGGTTAACAAGAAATTAGGCAATATTCACCCTTTGATAACCATTTTCGGAGTGCTGGTAGGTATTCAGCTGTTTGGCTTTATCGGGCTCATCTTTGGGCCACTCCTGATAAGCCTGTTTATCCTCTCCTTACGCATCTATTCTTCTGAATTCATTGTTAAGAAACGAGTTATTAACAGAGTGAAATAGGGAAATACCGACACAATATTTTAAATTCGTGTAACGTTTTTCCCAGTACCAGAAAACATCAGAAAAAAAATTTTAGCTAACCCTTGCAAGTGTAAATCCTTGTTGATACATTCACACTTCGTGGCGTTACATCATCCCGAAAAACCTATAGCCTTGCGTAAAATTTATTTGCCTTTATCAATTATCTGTCTTGTCGCCACATTTTTAATGCTGCCTGTTGTTAAAGCGGGAAATAACAAGGCATTTTCAGCTTCCAAACCAGAAAAGGAAATCCTGGTTAAAGAAATTAATGAAGAAGAAGATAAGCTTAGTGCCGAAGCCAGAGCTGCCAGTTTATATGAAAATATGGAGCTGGAAAAAATTGGTCTGACAAAGGATGCTCTTGTCTATGCCATGAAAGGATATGAAAAATTGCTTGAAGCCGGCAAGATCAAAAAATCCTCAGTATTAACTGTAATTGATTTCAGTCAGCGCTCAGATAAGAAAAGAATGTACATAATTGATGTAGAGAAGGAAGAAGTTCTCATCAACACTTATGTTTCCCATGGGAAAAATACAGGGTTGAAGTATGCAGAGAAATTTTCCAATATTCACGAATCGCTTCAGAGCAGTCTTGGTTTTTATGTAACCAAGGGTACTTATCATGGAAAGCATGGCTTAAGCTTAAGGCTTGGCGGAATGGAAGAAAAGTTTAATGATAATGCGGAATCGAGAGCCATCGTGGTTCATGGCGCTACTTATATTGGAGCGCACAGGTTGAAGGCTGCTTATATGGGCCGAAGCTTTGGTTGCCCTGCAGTACCAAAGGAAATTTCTGCTAAAGTTATCAACCTGATTAAAGACGGAACTTGTATGTTCATATATCATCCATCAAACAATTACCTAAAGGGGTCCAAATTACTAAACGGCTGATTTTGGACGCAAACAAGGATGGATGAACAAAGCCCACCGTACCCTATGGTTGGGCTTTTGTTTTTTTAGCAGTTGAAGAAAATTATCTTACAAATAAGAAGGCAATCAGCTGTGCCAGCATACCTATAAAAATTCCGGTATACAATTCACGCGGACTATGATCGCCATTAACCAGGCGGGAAGAGGCTACCAATCCTCCCAGTAAAAAAATTACCGAAATGTAATATCCGAGATTGTCGTAAGACCTTAATCCGACGATGATCAAAATAGTGGCCACTACTCCAACAGCCATTCCGTGCATACTTAATTTAATAAATGAATTCAGCAGTAAACCCATACTGTTGGCAATAAATATGGCCAGGCTAAACATTACTATGGTTTTGGGAAAATGCTGGTTCTTGAAAACATACCATACCCAGAAATAAAAAATGCCGGTTATGATGTAGGGAATGATCCGCTCTTTTTGTGTTGTAAGCTGTAAAGAAGGAATAAACCCAAGTTTCCTGGCTATAAGCATGGTAACCAGTGGAAGAAAACTATAATTTAAGACAAAGCTGATGATTAGTTTTGACTTGTTCCAACTGTCGAGTTGAGGAAAAAGGTTCAATACATAAAGAAAAAACCAGCCCATGTAAACTGGTATAAAAAGAGGATGAAAGATCACCGAAACAATTTTGGCCCCCAGTTTAACGGCTGGATGAAAATCAATTTTTTCTTCAGTTTGCAATGTTTCGGTCATTTTGCAAACTTAAAGTCAGTAAATGAGAATCTCATAAATGCCGGAAAAAGATTTTCATGGAAGAGCCTCTAAACAACTAAACCTGTCTGCGGCAGGCATTCAACAAATTCCTTTTACAGTTCTTTCCTCAACCTTGCCACCGGAATATTCAATTGTTCTCTGTATTTAGCTACAGTGCGGCGGGCGATGTTGTAACCTTTTTCCTGGAGAAGTTCTGTAAGGCGTTCGTCGCTCAGAGGTTTCTTTTTACTTTCATTTTCAATCAGGTCACTCAATATTTTTTTCACTTCCCTGGTAGATACTTCTTCACCACTGTCTGTGGTTAGCGATTCGCTGAAGAAGAATTTCAGGCGATAAGTTCCAAATTCGGTTTGTACAAATTTGCTGTTGGCAACACGGCTTACCGTAGAAATGTCGAGGCCGGTTTTTTCGGCAATATCTTTTAAGATCATGGGCCTTAAAGATGTTTCATCACCGGTAATAAAGAAATCGTACTGGTGATTCATAATGGCCGTCATGGTACTGAGAAGCGTATGCTGTCTTTGCTTAATGGCATCAATAAACCATTTGGCAGCATCAATTTTTTGTTTGATGAAAAGAACGGCTTCTTTCTGCCTGCGGTCTTTTTTTGCACTGCGATCATAGTCTTTCAGCATATCGCGATAGCCTTCGCTGATCCTGAGTTCGGGGGCATTCTTTGAATTTAGGGTTAATTCCAGTTTGCCCGCATTGTTCATTATAAAAAAGTCGGGAACCACATAGCTTTCGGCTTTATTCACCTCACCCACATTTCCACCCGGCTTGGGATTTAGCCTGGTGATCTGCATCATTACTTCTTTCAGCTGATCATCGTCCAGGTTCAGTCCTCTTTGAATTTTTTCGTAATGTTTTTTGGTAAACTCATCAAAGTATTTAGTAATGGCCGCAATGGCCACATCCACATCTTTACCTTCTTCTTTTTGTCTTAACAGTTGCAGCATTAAACATTCCTGCAGGTTCCTGGCAGCCACACCGGGAGGATCGAACTGCTGGATTCTTTTTATAAGGCTTTCCACTTCTTCGTCGCTGGAAATTATGTTCTGCCTGAAGGCAAGATCATCAACAATGGCTGAAGTTTCTCTCCTGAGATAGCCATCTTCATCTATACTTCCAATGATCTGCTCCGCAATGCGCCCTTCTTTTTCATCCAGCTTCAACATGCCTAATTGTAATTCAAGCACTTCGTAAAAACTGGTTTCCACCTTATAAGGCATGGTGGTCTTTTCTTCCTGCTCACCGTAATTATCGTCCCTTAATTTATAATCGGCAATGTCGTCATCGCCTTCCTGAACATAGTCGGAGATATCTATATTCTCATATTGTTCTTCAGAACTGCTTTCTTCAAAATCATCATCAGCACTATCGGTAAATTCATCCTGCTTTTCTTCATAGCTATCATCATGGGAATCGTCGGAAAGTTCAAGCGCGGGGTTTTCTTCCAGTTCTTCCTTAATTCTTTCATCTAAAATAGCAGTAGGTACCTGCAGCAGTTTCATTAACTGGATTTGCTGCGGTGAAAGTTTCTGCAGTAACTTCTGTTGTAAACTCTGGCTTAAACTCATTCTAAGTATTCTGTGGCAAAAAAATCGCCGGGTTTCACAAAAATCGAGCCGTAAAATTACTGCAAATAATAATCCATGCCCCTGAACATATGGCACTGACAGTATGCTGAAATCTTTTCTGCCTTAAAACCCTTGTCCACAGCGTATTTGCCTATGCATGAGGTTTATTGCAGATATCAATTAATGAAGCGAATTTTCTACAATAAAGCCATTAAGAACCAACAAAGCAGGTATTAAATGACCTTTTGAATAGCTGTTTTCATTTTTTCAGCTTTTTCCCTGGCCTGTTCTTCGGTCCAGGTGAGACTTATTGCCGTTGAAATACACCTGCCCATGATGGCATCACTTGCAGAAAAGCTTTTTTGGGATAAGGAGTGTAATGAAGCCAGTTGATCGGCATGTAAAGGAAAGAGGGATTTTCCAGTTTTTAAATGATCCCATTTTTTGATGTAATGCCAGTTGTTATCGAACCAGTAAAAATTACCGGCCAAAATGCCTTCCTTTTTAAATTCATCCACAACCGACCTTGTTATTGCTTCTGTAGGCAGGAACCAGCTTATAAAAGTACAGCTGTCTCCTTCAGGATCCGGAATGGTGCGGAAGCTTATTTCTGGTATGGAGGCAAGAATGTTCTTTATGATGGTGTGATTTTTTTTCTGAATAGCTAAGAATTCATCAACTCTTCTAACCTGTGCCAGTCCAACAGCTGCATGTAATTCTGAAATACGGAAATTATATCCAAGGAATGGATGCAGGTCGGCACCGCGATCAGCACCTTTGTGGTCGTGACCATGATCGGAGAATGCATCGCATTTGAGGTAAACATCTTCATTGGAAGTTATTACTACTCCGCCTTCGCCGCAGGTCATGGTTTTTACAAAATCGAAAGAAAATGTGCCGGCATCACCAATGGTTCCTAGGCATTTGCCTTTATAGGTGGCGCCAATGCTCTGGCATGCATCTTCCAACAGCAGAAGTTTGTGTTCTTTTGCTATTGATTGAAGTGCATCCATGTCGGCCATGCTGCCACACATATGCACCGGCATTATGCATTTGGTTTTAGGTGTAATGGCATTTCTTACGGCCGCAGGGTCCAATGTGAGCGAATCATTAATATCAACCAGCACCGGAATGGCACCAACGCTCAATACAGCTTCAAAGGAAGCAACAAAAGTGAATGAGGGCATAATCACTTCATGACCGGAACCAATACCTAGTGCAGCAAGCGCAGTGGTTAATGCGGCCGTGCCGCTGGAAACAAGTTGCGCGTGTTTTGCGCCAAAACGATTGCATATCTCTTTCTCCAGTTCTTTTGATTTCCAGGTTCCTTTTCTCGGCCCATCGAAACCATAACGCATAAGAATTCCTGTTTCCAGAACATCATTTACTTCTTTTCTTTCTGCATCGCTCCATAATTCAAATCCGGGCATAATTCATTTTTTGAAGAGTGTAAAGATAAAGCGATGAAATGTGGTGCAACAAAAAAAGGCTAAGGAGAATTTCCTTAGCCTTAAATAATAAATGATATCCTGGTTAAACAATTACTGCAAGACTTCTGATTACGGCACCAATCCTGATGCTGTCGTGAATTCTTTGCTTGGTAGTGCCATGATTCAGCAGTGCTTTTTCGTGGGAGGTTACACATAATTCGCAACCATTGAGCGCGCTGATAACAAGACTGGTTAGTTCAAAGAACTCTTTTCCAAGCACGGGGTTGGCCATAATGCTCATTCTTATTCCTGCCTGTGTATTATTATAGGTTTCATCATTCATAAAATGACGAAAACGATAGTAAACATTATTGGCATTTAGTAAGCTGGTGCAGGCAAGTACTTCTGCAAGTTCTTTTTCCGTGGCACCTTCTGCCAGTGCGGACTGATAAAATGCATGCTTCAACACTTCTTTCTTATCATTAACAGCTACACTATAAGCTAGAAGGTAAGCTTCTTTTTTAGATAAGGTTTCTGCATTTAAAGCATTGTTTACATTAATCTTCAGATCACGCAGGTAACGGTTATCGGTATCTGCAAGAAGTTTGAAGTTTGCTGTTAAGTGTTCTTCAGGCAAACCAAGTTCCTTTAAAAAGGAAGTTGCCTGGTCTGTTGTATTTGTAATTCCAAACATGTTAAAAATTTATCCTGATTAAACAGCCAGCGTTGCTTCACCTTTCTGCCAGTTACAGGGGCATAATTCATCTGTTTGCAAGGCATCCAGTACGCGAAGCACTTCTTTTACATTTCTTCCAACATTCAGATCGTACAAACTAACCCAGCGGATGATACCCTGCGGATCAACAATAAATGTTGCGCGGTAGGCTATCTTTTCTTCTGATTGTAGAATGCCCAGTTCTTCGGCAAGCGATTTAGAGGTATCGGCAAGCATTGGGAATTGTAATTCACGTAGGTCTTCATGATCTTTTCTCCAGGCAAGGTGTACAAACTCGCTGTCGGTAGAAGCACCGATCAACAGTGTATCGCGGTCGGAGAAGTCCTGGTAATGATTATTGAATTCTGCAATTTCTGTAGGACAAACAAAAGTAAAATCTTTCGGCCACCAGAACATTACCATCCATTTGCCGCTGTTCTTAATTTCTTCGGAAGAGAGCTCATAAAATTCCTTTCCTTTTTCTGTAGATATAACAGCCTTTTTATTAAAATCCGGGAAGGCTGAACCGAGCGATAATGTTACGTTCTTCATATAGTTTTTTTTAACTGGCGCAAAGGTCGGCCTGCACCGTGATAAAAAAAACTGATTTTTGTTATAATTATATAGATTGTTTCTATGGGATATAGAGAAGCCCCTTGCGGGGCTTTTTTATTTTATTTATTTTTTTCTTCCTGACGGAGGTGTATTCATTGCTGCCTGTTTAGGCCAGAGAGAGGTATTGCTTTTTCGTGTTGGATTTTCGGGCAGCCATTCCATATCCGGCACTTCTGCACGATCGCGGTAATAATTATTTCTTAAGGAATCGTTCCAGCCATTAGGATTTGATGCAAATGTTTTACTGCTGAAATATACACTGCCATGAACCGTTGGATATTCTCTTAATAATTTGATCTGGTTAGGAAGTTCATTTCGATTCTTCCATGCCCTGTTATTTTTTTCAAGAGCACGATACACACCTTTTCCTATATACACATGCCTGCCATAACTATGCTGGCTCCACCAGTCGATTAGTGTTTCATATGCCGCCAGCCTGTGTCCCATTTCCCAATAAAGCTGTGGTGCCACATAATCTATCCAGCCTTCTTTCATCCACAACAAAACATCGGCATAAAGATCATCGTAATTGGTTACGCCGGCCCTGGTATCGCTGCCCATAGGGTCCTGCGATTTATTACGCCATACACCAAAAGGCGAAATACCAAATTTCACCCATGGTTTAATATCCTTGATACTTTTATTTATGGCATAAATGATAGAGTCAACATTGCTTCTTCTCCATTCGGCCTTGCTCATTCCTTTACCATATTTCGCGAACGTTTTATAATCAGGAAATTCTTTGCCTGCAATTCTGTAAGGGTAAAAATAGTCGTCCATATGAATGGCATCAACATTATACCTGCTTACTATATCCTTAATTACGTTCACCACCCATTTTTGCCCATCCTTATTTCCGGGGTCGAAGTATTTTTTGCCACCGTAGTTTACAAACCATCCCGGTTGTTTTCTTGTAATATGATCCGGTGCAATAGAAGCTTTTCCAATGGCAAAATTGGCCCGGTATGGATTGAGCCATGCATGAAATTCCATACCTCTCTTGTGCGATTCTTCTATCATAAATGCCAGGGGATCGTAATATGGAAATGGTGCTTTTCCCTGCTTTCCTGTAAGCCACTGGCTCCAGGGTTCAAAATTGCTGGGATAAAAAGCATCGGTTGCCGGCCTAACCTGTACCACTACTGCATTCATTCCATTGGCAAGGTGCATATCCAACTGCCTGATAAAATCGGCTTTCTGGCTGTCAACATTAAATTGATTGCGTTCCGGCCAGTCAATATTTGCAACGGTTGCAATCCATACCCCGCGGAATTCTTTGGGCGTTTCGGTCTGGGCATTTGCAACTAAAACAGATAAGGAAAAAATTGCCGGGAGGAGTAGTTTTTTCATAGTACCAGGTGTTAATGCTGAAAATAGAAATTTATCTATAGAATTTTACCAATGAAATTCTAAAATAGGCCGGGTATTAAAAATTGAGGTTGATTAAGCCTCTTCGCGGAGCTTGTCAAGAATAATATTCAGTTGTTCTGCTTCCGATTCGCTAAGGTTGCGCATGATCTCGTTCACATGATCGGAACCGGCGTCTATTTTTTTCAATAATTTCTGACCTTTATCTGTTATGATGATATCTACCAGCCGCTTATCCTTGCTGCAGGTGGATTTTTTTACGAAACCTTTCACCACAAGCCTGTCAACAATCCTGCTGGTATCACTCATTTTATCAAGCATGCGTTCCCTGATCTGCAGGGTTGATAATGGTTTAGGATAACTTCCTCTTAAAATCCTAAGTATGTTGAATTGCTGGTGGGTTATGTTTTCGTTCGACAGCGAATCCTTTATCTTTTCTATTATCCAGCCATAGCTGTATAATAGATTGATCATAGCTTTTTGCCGGGCACTTGTAAAATTATATTGCTGTATATCTTTTTCTATACCCATTCAGGAATCAAAGATATATAAGCATTGGCAGATATGTTTGTTATGCAGCCGATCAAACATTTATTTAACGCTGCAACTTTGCTGGAAGTTGGTTTTGATGTGTGCCTGTAAACATTCGGCTCTTAAGGAAGAAAAAGGATGGCTGCGAAAAAAATCTTCCAGCTGGTTGTATTCATTTTCCATTTCTGCCATTTCTTTCCAGAACTCAACTGCCGCGCAAATGTCCTGGTTAAGCGAATAAGTAAGGTCTGTACCATAATAGTCGGCTTCGAGTTCATTTCTCTGGTTAAAAGATCCTGTAAGCAATCTTTTTATCTGGAAAACAAAGCTTCCGTTCTCTTCTCCAAAGATCTTGTTATGGAGCATCATTTCCTGGATGGTCTTTTTAATATGCCCTTTCTCTGAATGGCCAATTTCGTGACCAATTATGGCATATAAAAGAGATGGTTTTGATTTGCACTTGTTGTACATAGCCTTTGTTATATATATACGGCCCCCAAATGTGAATGCGTTTACCGTGGTATCATCCAGCGCGTATATATAATATTTAATATCAGAAGGTTTGGTACGAACCGCAAGAAGATCGGCCAGTGCTTTGTCAAGATCCTGTTGCATTTTGCTGTCGTTTAACAAAACAAAGGTTTTCGACTCGATGGCATCTTTATGAAAGGCTTCGCCATATTCAGTTTGAACCTGGTCGGTAATTTCTTTATCATCCACCGCAATGTCGCGAAGAAGGTCACCGGCCCTGCTGATGGTTCGGTTCATTTTGCTGCCCGCAACCGCACTGTCTACACAACCATAGGAATAGGACATATGCTTTGGTTTGGGTTTTGGCTCGGACTCAGCCTGTCCGTTTACGGATATATCGCATGATGCAAACAGAAGTACAAAGGCAAATAGAATAATTCGGCTCATAAAATTTATAAATGCAAAGTACCGGCCAAAAGGTATAAAAAAAGCCATCCGGAGATGGCTTTATATTTTAAAGCGCCTGGGCGCTCATTTTTTTCTGCTGTTTTTTCCTTTCTTCTTCGTCAAGAATTACCTTACGCATACGTATGTTGTTGGGAGTAACTTCAATGCACTCATCCTGCTGAATATATTCCATGCATTCTTCAAGGGTCATTTGTCTTTTGGGCGGAAGGCTCACCGTACCATCACTTCCGGAGGCACGCATATTGGTAAGTTTTTTTCCTTCATTAGGATTCACAACAAGGTCGCCGGGCTTATTGGTTTCACCAATGATCATTCCCCTGTAAACTTCTTCTCCCGGGTCCACAAAAAATATTCCGCGATCCTGTAATTTATCAATTGAATAAGCGGTTGTTGATCCGGCTTCCTTTGCAATAAGAACACCGTTGTTTCGTCCGGGAATAGGTCCTTTCCATGGTTTGTATTCCGAGAACCTGTGGTTCATTACAGCCTCACCCGCCGTATTGGTAAGCATGGATGTGCGCAAGCCCAGCAAACCTCTTGAAGGAATGTCAAACTCAAGGTGTTGCATATCGCCCTTGGTTTCCATTACCAGCATTTCACCTTTTCTTCTTGTTACCAGGTCAATTACTTTAGAAGCAAATTCCTGCGGAACATCAACTACAAGTGTTTCAAAAGGCTCACATTTTTTACCATCAATTTCTTTGGTAATTACCTGGGGCTGGCCAATAGTAAGTTCGTATCCTTCACGACGCATGGTTTCAATAAGAACACCCAGGTGAAGAATACCGCGACCATAAACCATAAAGCTGTCCGCGCTATCGGTATCGTAAACTTTTAAAGCCAGGTTTTTTTCAGTTTCCTTCATCAGTCGATCGCGCAGGTGTCTTGATGTAACAAATTTTCCATCCTTACCAAAGAAAGGAGAATTGTTAATAGAGAACTGCATGTTCATGGTTGGTTCATCAACACTGATCACAGGTAAGGCTTCAGGATTTTCAAAATCGGCAACTGTATCACCAATGTTGAAATTTTCAAGTCCTACAATGGCGCACAGGTCACCGGAAACAACTTCGGTAACTTTTTTCTTACCCATTCCTTCAAACACATATAATTCCTTAACGCGCTGTTTTTTTATAACTCCATCTGCCTGCATCAGCGAAATGGGCATGTTTTCTTTTATAGTACCGCGACCAACCTTTCCAATGGCAATTCTTCCAAGGAAAGAAGAATAATCAAGAGATGTGATCTGCATTTGTAAACTTCCTTCGCTCACTTTTGGTGGCGGAACATGTTTAATGATGCCATCAAGTAAAGGAGTAATACCTTCAACCTGTGTAAGGCTGTCGTTAAACCAGCCATTTTTTCCCGAACCGTAATAAGTTGGGAAGTCGAGTTGCTCCTCAGTTGCATCCAGGTTAAAGAAAAGTTCAAATACAGCGTCGTGCACTTCGTCGGGACGGCAGTTAGGTTTATCAACCTTATTAATAACAACAATAGGTTTAAGGTTAAGCTGTAAAGCTTTTTGCAATACAAATCTTGTTTGAGGCATCGGGCCTTCAAAAGCATCTACAAGAAGAATTACACCATCGGCCATTTTTAACACTCTTTCCACTTCACCACCAAAGTCGGCGTGACCGGGCGTGTCAATCACATTGATCTTGGTGCCCTGGTAAACAACAGCGGCATTTTTTGAAAAGATAGTAATACCTCTTTCACGTTCCAGGTCATTGCTGTCCATTATAAGGTCCCCGGTTTCCTGGTTGTCGCGGAAACCCTTGGTAGTGTGTAAGATCTTATCAACCAGGGTAGTTTTTCCGTGGTCACCGTGGGCAATGATGGCGATATTTCAGATTTGCATAAATTTTCTAACGGGGCTAAACTGCTATTTGGAGGCCGGAAGCCAAAGCGAAGCCATATTTTAAGAGGCGCAAAGGTAAGTCAATTTGGGGTGGGAGCGAACACCTAAAGGTTAAATATTGGGGATTTGAACCTGTTATTTCGCTGTTTTAGCTTTTTCAAATCAGCTTCTCAATGCTATTATCATTTAGTTTTGGAAAATGAAGACAGTTGTACTGATCGCTTCGATATTTTTAATGAGCCAGTTAAAGGCCCAGGACAGCTGGGTTGTATTTTTGAACAAGCAACAACTACTAAGCACTTCAACAGAATCAGCTGAAAAAAATGTTTTTTCTGTTAAGGAGGAAGATCTGAAGGAAAATCATCCATTTACACTCACCTATTTCGATTTAAATAAAGAAAAGGACTGGACGCGGTTCCTGATGATCTTCACCACAAAAGATGAAGAGATCAAAAGACAGGAAGGACGAAAAATGCGTTTAACAAACAGCAGGCTACTGGAATTGTTGAAAAAGCATAAAGAGCTCCATTTTTATACCTATTCACTTCCCAACGATCCCGATCTAAGGGCCAGAATACGTGTGAGAAGAATACATTTGTGCACCCTGGTTTTAGATTAATGGAAAGAAAATTCATTTACATAGTTAATCCTGTTTCAGGTACAAAGGATAAAAATCCGCTGATTGACCTAATTCGCAGCAGAACCAAGCAGGCTGGTTTTGAATTCGAAATTTATCCATCTGTTGCCAGTGGTGATTATTCTTTTATTTACCCGGTAATTGAAGAAAAGAAGATAACTGATATTGTTATTGCCGGTGGTGATGGAACCATTAACCAGGTAATAAATGATCTTAGAAAATTTGATGTAAGCTTTGGCATCATTCCTTCGGGTTCGGGAAATGGACTTGCATTTAGTGCCGGATTAAAAAAAGATCCTTTGTATTCACTTGAAACAATTTTTAAAGGCAATGCAAAATGGACGGATGCTTTTACAGTGAATGGGCGGTTTGCCTGCATGCTTTGCGGACTTGGTTTTGATGCACAGGTGGCGCATGATTTTGCAAAAGATCACAGGCGCGGATTGTTTACCTATATCAAAAAAACCATCAGCAATTTTTTTACTGCACCTGTATATCCATTTGTTATTGATACGGGTGAAAGGCAATTTGCAACCGAATCTTTTTTTATATCCATAGCAAACAGCAACCAGTTTGGCAATCATTTTACCATTGCACCGGAGGCCAGTTTAACCGATGGTTTGCTCGACATTGTTGTTATAGGCAAACAAAATAAACTTAGCATGTTGTATTGTGCAGCCAAACAGGTTTGCGGATTTAACCAATTGCAAAAGGTGGACATGATCGATGAAAAAAGTTTGCTGATGTATTTTCAGTCAGATAAAATTCAAATTCAAAACCTGCATAAGGCGCCTATGCATATAGACGGAGACCCGGTAGAAACAGCCGAATCAATCGACATAATTCTGCTGAGGAACTGCTTCAGACTTATTTTTCCCGGCGCGTAGGAGTTGTTCTACTTTTTTAAAATTCTCCAGGTTATAACTTGAGCTCAATGAGGCAGCAATGTCGAGCTTTTCTCTTTGAGTGAGGTGGAAATTTAAGGCGGCCTTGTTTTCTTCTTTTTTAGGGATGTATTGAAAATTAAGACTGTAAACAGGGAATTCTTTGTTATCCATAAAATAGCTCACCATATCTGACTGGAAGTATTCCATCATTTTATACCAGTTGTTTTGCAAAAGGAAAAAAGGTTTTACGGCATTGTCGGTTAAGTTATCATATTCAAAAGGATGTTCCCATCCTCCATCCATCCGGTCGCGCATTTGAATGATAAGAACGCCCCTTGTGTTTTCTTTTATCCAGTCCTGCATATGGGAAAGAAATCTTAACGAAGTGGAAACGCCATAATTATCACGAAGGCCTCCATCCATAACATCTATTACAGGTTCGCTGGGAAGCCACACGTTAGGTAAAACAATGGGGAAGGTGGCATTCATTCTTAATGCGGTAAGCAGTCGTAAGTTATAAGGATCCTGTTTTGCAAAGAAAGTGGTGAAGTCCACAGCATCCGGTGTATTATTAGTTACTGTTGAATCCCTTAGCGGTTGCATCATAAAGCGCAGTGGCTGTGTAGAGATCATCATCATTTTGGCATCTCTTGTAACCACGTTATGATAAAGGATCAAGGGAATGTTTGCAGATTTTTCATCGGCTACATAATCGCGCAATTTTTTGTTGAGAAACCCGCGGGTGTTTTTATCCAGTGCTCTTTCAAAAGCAAGGCCGCGGTCGCGGAGATAACTATAGTTGCCATCATTAAATTTTCTTTCCGGAGCAAATATGTCGCGAGCAACAAAAGATGTAAAGATGGGATTTAAAAGATCATCGGCTATATCATCAACATATTCCTGTGCCTGCAGGTTGATGCCGGGATTATTTAATTTCTGCCGGTACAATTCGCGGAAATAAGTGGCGCCAATCATTCCGCCGGAGGCACCCGTTATAAGAAAGGTCTGATTCATGATCTTACCCTTTGTTATGCTGTCGAGATGCTGCAAAACATTCATGGTAAATGTGGCACTTCTTGATCCGCCACCGCTGGTGGTTAAGATCACAAGCAGGGGCTTTTCATCATCCTGTTTTTCCTTCCAGTTTTCAAGGATGCCGATCATGTTTTGTTTATCTGCGTTGCGGTTTGAAGGGCTAGCCAGTCTTTCAAGGTTTTTTTGTGAATATTCAGGTTCCTCCTTTCCAGTAGTATAATTCATTCCATAGGCCTTATTTCGTGGATCTATCCATTCGATTTTGTATAGAGAATTTAAAATGAAAAAGAAAGCCAGTAAAGCGGGAACGATCCAGCTTTGAAAAAAATAAACCAGCGCCCCGATAACACCAACAAGAATGGCTATAAAAAGCGTTATGCTGGCGCCTGCCGGCAGCTGGAAGAATTCGGAATCGAGGAAGAAGCCAATCAGCAATAGAACAACATATGCGATCAAAAGACTTATAACCGCAGCAAAATGATGTTGTTTAAAAACCTTTTCCATTAATTCGGGCGAATAATGCGAAACATCTCTTGACCTGCGCACTTTCCAGAAAGACTCAAGGAACCATTCGGTATGGATGATGGACCTGTTGCCTGTATTATGCTCGGGTTGAAGATGAGAAATATAGTTTTTAGCACTGGTAAAAACAGGCTCCAGTCTTTTTAAAATGGTACGGTCGGCACGAAAAAAATAAAAGAAAGAAACAGCAAGTATCAGCAGGAAACCTGTAAGAAAACCCAGCGACAGGAAAATGATCTCAACATTTGCAATCAGTTCCTTATAATGCGCATACTGGTAAGCCTTAAGTAAATAGAAAATGAGAAAGGTTAAAGGAATGACACTGTTGTTTATGCAATATTTTAAAAAAGGAAATTGAGTAGCAGCTAAAAAAGTAACGTGGCGACTGAAAAGAATGAAAGTGGTGATATTCCAGCACATGATAAAGATGCCAATGGAAATGCCCATTATGGCAGCGCCCAATGGGTTTACATCACCCAGGTATTCGGGGCCCAGGAAAAGGGATTCAGAGCCGAAATTTTTCATAAATCCACCACCCACAACACTAAAAAGCAGGATCCAGAAAATTAACAGCACCTGGTATTTCCGGAAATGCAGGAAAAGAAGTTGTACGGGTAACGAATAAAAAATTCCTCTGAGATAATCTTTAATAGAATAGGTTGTTTTCAAACTGCGACTAAAATACTATTAATTGATAACAGGGGCAACCTTTACGCATATTGTGTTTTTGAACCCAGGAGATAGAGAACATGTACAAGGGAAAGCATAAAAAGCATTCCCACAACCTGGTGCAGTTGGGCCATCCATTCAAATTCATTCCATTTATAAGCTCTTATGGCAATACTTGAAATTACCGTAAAAATGCCCAATATGGTTTGCAGTATTACAAAACCAATTGGAAATAGCCGGACCCTTTTAAATGCCGGAGTAGCAATTATACGAAATGACTTTATGGTCCAAATTATTACAAGTATCACAAGAAAATAGGCCAGCATTCGGTGGATGAAATGCACTACAAGTGGATTTTCAATAATGCTTATGATGCCTTCGGGCCGGTTAAAAATTCCCGGGGGAATAAAGCTGCCATTCATGTCGGGCCAGGTATAAGCTACTGTTGCTGCCCTGTGACCTGCCATCAGCGCTGCCCAGAAAAACTGGATAAACAAAACAGCAATTACCATCCAGGTAAAGTTGGATAATTTCTTATTATCGACCCGGCTTTCCCGCGGAGTTCTTAATTGAAGGGCAAACCAGTAAGTGTAAAACAGCAGTATCATGGCAAGCACAAAATGCATGGCTAGTTTTGTTGGGCGCACATAAACAGCATCGCCTGTTAATCCGCTGGCTACCATAATCCAGCCAATTACACCCTGTAAGGCTCCTAATAAAAAAAGGATCAATAATGGTTTGATCATCCAGGAAGAAAACCTGCGCTGAAATAGAAAAATAATGAAGGGAATGATAAATACTATACCTATTAACCGGCCCCACAGCCTGTGAAACCATTCCCAGAAAAAAATAAATTTAAAATCGCTTAAAGTAAACCCGGAATTGAGTTGTTTAAATTGTTCCGTTTGTTGGTATTTTTCAAACTCGTGCAGCCACGATGCATTATCCATTGGTGGAAGCACGCCAGTTACTACATTCCATTCTGTAATGGAAAGACCTGAACCTGTAAGTCGGGTGATGCCTCCAAGAATGATCTGAACGATGATCATAATTACTCCGACCATCAGCCAGGTTGCAACAGGTTTGGTATTGGGTCTCATGGTGTGCAAAGGTAAGCTATGATGCATGAAGGGGAGAATTTAAAGAAAGGGTTGAAGGGGGAGTTGGTTGAATAGTTGTTGAACAGTTGTTGAACGGTTGTTGAACAGTTGTTGAAGGGAGTGCGGATTTAGATTTCCACATTGGAAAAATTCAATGTTGAATCTTTTATTTTTGGGTGAAACTGGAAACTTGCTGCATTCTTTTTTTGATGAAGTTCTTTTGGAAGCGGGATGCGATGAAGCAGGACGTGGCTGTCTCGCCGGTCCGGTGTATGCAGCTGCGGTAATTTTACCTAAGGGTTTTTATCATCCCCTGCTCAACGATTCCAAACAACTTAATGAAGATGAGCGATACGAGCTTCGTCCCGTCATTGAGAAAAAAGCCATTGCTTTTGCAGTAGCGGCTTTGTGCAATAAACAAATTGACAAGATCAATATTTTAAAAGCATCCTTTAAAAGCATGCATCTTGCCATTAAAAAATTAAATCCGCAACCGCAGTTGCTGTTAATTGATGGAAACAGGTTCACACCTTATAAAAAAATTCCACATAAGTGCATCATCCAGGGCGATGGCTTATATGCTTCCATTGCAGCAGCCAGTGTACTTGCAAAAACTTACCGCGATGATCATATGAAATTGTTGCATAAAAAATATCCTCAATACAACTGGTGTAAGAATAAGGGATATGCTACAAAAGAGCACCAGCAGGCGCTTGAGAAATATGGTCCCTGTAAATTTCACAGGCTCAGTTTCAGGTTAGATTATTCCATTGAGCAAATACAGGAAGAACCTGCCATTTAAGCAGCGTTTCATTTAAAAGGCTTGTCTATGTATTTGCTGCACCCTTTGGGGCATCTGCCGTAAAATATGGTTGAAGGTTTAATACACCGCCTGGAGGGGCGGTGTATTTATTATTGCCATTCTCCGGCGCCTTCTCTTACCAATTCTCCGGATCCGGAGGTGAAATCAATAACAGTTGAAGGGATGATACCTCCAATGCCGCCGTCAATTACAAGATCTACCTGTTTCCCGAAGTTGTCGTGAATAATATCAGGATCGGTATAATCTTCAACATTGTCGCCGGGAAGCGAAGCGCTTAAAATTGGATTACCAAGTTCGCGAACAATGGCGCGTGCAATATTATTATCCGGAATACGGATACCTACTGTATCTTTTTTTGTTTTCAGAATTTTAGGAACTTCCTTGCTGGCACCTAAAATAAAAGTATACGGACCAGGAAGATGTTGTTTTAGCGACCGGTAAACAGAAGTATTCATCTGCCGTGCATATTTACTGAGGTCACTAAGGTCGTAGCAGATAAAAGATAAATTTGCTTTTTGGGGCTGAACATTTTTTAGAGCGCAGATCTTTTCTACTGCTTTATGTTGAGAAATATCACAACCCAAACCATAAATAGTATCAGTTGGATAAACTATGATCCCGCCTTTTTTCAAACTATCCACCACCTGCCTGATCAGCCTTTCCTGGGGATTATCAGGATGAATATGTATCAGCATAAACTTATTTATATTTCATCCTGCAAAAATCATTCATGAATTATCAATTGGCGATTTCCCAGACTTCATTACCTCTTAATAATTTATCAAGGTCGGCTGGTTTTTTTTCCCTTGCCCATTCAATCTGCTGGTTCAGCATCGTTTCGTAAGTGGGCCTGTTGTGCTGGTAAAAAACACCAAAAGGTCTTGGAAGGTGGCCTTCCTGCCTCGGGTCATCAAACATTCTTGTAAGTATCTGGGCTTTAAAAAGGTCTTTTTCATCGTGTACCCAAAGATCATCCCTACCAATTCCATCCGCAAGGTTTACAACCTTAGGGGTAAATCCATCGAGCCTGATTCCCTTGTCTTTTGCAGCACCAAAAACCAGTGGCTGGCCATCTTCTAAAAACAAAGCTTCTTCTGCCTTACTCGATTTTTCGGTAAACATTTCAAATGCACCATCATTAAAGATGTTGCAGTTCTGGTAGATCTCCAGGAATGAAGTACCAACGTGGGCATGAGCGCGTAATAACATAGCCTGTAAATGTTTTACATCGCGGTCCATACTGCGGGCTATAAAGCTGGCATCTGCTCCCATAGCAAGCGCTAATGGATTAAAAGGATGGTCAATGCTTCCCATTGGTGTTGACTTGGTTACTTTATTTTCCTCTGATGTTGGAGAATACTGTCCCTTGGTCAATCCATATATCTGGTTATTGAAAAGAAGAACGTTAACATTAAAATTCCTTCTTAGTAAATGAATGGTATGATTTCCACCAATACTCAGGCTGTCGCCATCGCCGGTTACAATCCAAACGCTTAAGTCGGGGCGGGAAGCTTTTAGGCCGCTGGCAATAGCAGTTGCACGGCCATGAATGGAATGCATACCATATACATTCATGTAATACGGAAAGCGTGAAGAGCAGCCAATCCCTGAAATGATAGCAATGTTTTCACGCGGAACTCCAAGTGTAGGCATTACTTTCTGTACCTGCGCAAGTATTGAATAATCACCACAGCCGGGACACCAGCGAACTTCCTGGTCTGTTGCAAAATCTTTAGGTGTTAAAGATATTGCGGGTGTTGTGGTTGTGTCCATAATATTTATGCCCCTCCATGGGACGTTACTTATAAATTGTTTCCTGAAAGTTCTTCCCAGAATTCGGCAGCTCTTCTTGTATGGGGTATAACAATGGTTCCTCCAACAATATTGGCAACTGCAAACACTTCGTATAATTCTTCGGTGGTTACTCCCAGTTCAAATGATTTTCCTAAATGATATTTTATGCAATCGTCACATCTTAAAACCATGCTGGCTACCAGTCCTAAAAGTTCTTTTGTTTTTTTATCCAGTGCGCCATCTTCGTAAGTGTTGGTATCAAGGTTCCAGAGCCTTTTCAAAACAAGGTTGTTTTTACTCAGGATCACCCCGTTCATTTTTTCCCTGTACTGGTTAAACTCATTAACTATTTCCGACATATTGCAAATTCTGCCTGCAAAAATAGCGATAGAAGTTTGGTTGAGTCGTTGTTTAAGAGCTGTAGAACAAAATTTGACTAAATTCAGGCAAATTTTTAACGGTTTATGAAAAAATCCTTCCTGGTAACGCTCGGATTAGTAGTAATTGTTGCCATTTCCATGTCTTTTACAAATGGAGATGAGAAATTGTATAAGAATTTAAAAGTATTGCCTAAAGATATTACCAAGCCCCAGCTGGATAGTGTTATGAAGCATTTTACTGCTGCATTAAGTGTTAAGTGCAATTTTTGCCATGTAAAAACCGAAGATGGATCAAAATGGGATTTCCCTTCCGACGCCAGCAAACATAAACTTGTAGCACGCGAAATGATGAAAATGACCAACAAGATCAATAAAAAATTTTTTGATGTTGCCGGTGGAGGAAAAGACATGAATGTTGTGCCGATGGTAACCTGTTATACATGTCATGGCGGCAAGAAACACCCCTCAGTATTTCCACCTGCAAAAGAAGAAAGATCTGAAAATGCAGGAAAATAAGCTTGACTGTATCTTCGCGCAGTGAGCTGACCAATAAAACTGTTTTCAACGATGAAATTTCTCCCGGTAATTTTTTTAATGATGCTGTTTTTTTCCTGCCGGGAAAAAGAAACGCAAACCATTGCCCGTCCTAAACTTGTAACAAAGGATTCTGTTCTATCCAAAGCAGATACATTGAATCCATATGCCCCGGTGGATGTTTCTCCCATGGACATAAGCTATTTTCCCGTTGAATATCCCATTCAGAATATGTATGGAAGAATAGACCCTCCACCAGTGGCCCGAATAATTTACAGCCGCCCGCACAGGCAGGGCCGTGAAGTTTTTGGCTCTTTATTGAAATATGGAGAACCATGGAGACTGGGCGCTAATGAAGCCACAGAAATAGAGTTTTTTATTCCGGTTGAAATAGGCGGAAAAGATTTGCAAAAAGGCCGGTATAGTTTATATGTTATTCCTTTTGATGGCCGGTGGACCGTGGTGTTCAACAGTAAACTTGATGTTTGGGGACTTACGCCAGATCCTTCTAAAGATGTTTTAAAAGTTGATATTCCTGTTCAGGAAACCGATCTGAGAACTGAATATTTCAGTATGGTTTTTCAGAAAGCACCACAGGGTGCCGACCTTGTAATGGCATGGGATAAGATCGTTGCCAAATTGCCCATTAAATTCAATTGATATGTGCGGCATTGCAGGCATCCTGTCGCAAAACAAACAGTTAATAAGCAGGGAAAGAATACTTTCCGGTATTTCGGTTCTGCATCACCGTGGGCCAGACAGCCAGGGACTTTACCTGAAAGAAAACATTGCCCTGGCACATAAAAGACTTTGCATTATTGACTTGAGTGAGAAAGCTTCTCAGCCCTTTAATTATCGTAATCGTTATAGCCTGGTTTACAATGGCGCGGTATATAATTATATTGAGCTGAGAAAAGATCTTGAAAAAAAAGGCTTTTCATTCCATTCCGATTCCGACACCGAAGTAGTTGTTGCGGCTTATGCTGCATATGGCAAAGATTGTTTAGCGCTGTTTGATGGCATGTTTGCATTTGCCATTTGGGATGAAGAAACAAAAAAACTTTTTGCCGCCCGCGACCGAATGGGAGAAAAACCTTTCTTTTTTTATTATGATGGAGAACAGTTTCTATTTGCCAGTGAAATAAAAGCATTCTGGAATATGAATATCAGCAGGGAGATCAACCCTGCTATGATGTATAATTTTTTAACCATCGGTTATACTTCCAATCCTGGCGATCCGCAGGAAACTTTTTTCAGGAATATTCATAAACTACCTCCAGCCAGTTATATTGAATATTACCTGAAGGATGAACCGGTTATTGAAAAATATTGGTTTCCCGAAAGCAAGATCATTGAAAATTATAATGAAAAAGCGTCGATAGAGAAATTCACCGAGTTGCTTAAAAACTCAGTGAAAAAAAGATTAAGAAGTGATGTGGCCATAGGAAGCAGCTTAAGCGGGGGATTGGACAGTTCCTCCATAGTTGCTGTATGCAAGGCGTTAAATGCAAATTACAGCCATAAATGTTTTACAGCTTCGTTTGAAGGTTTTGAGAAAGATGAAACAAAATTTGCCAAAATAGTTGCAGATAAATTCGGACTCGAGCTTTTTCCTGTAACTATAGATACCGAAAACATAACCACACTGATGGACCAGGTGATGGAGCAGCAGGAAGAACCTGTTTCTTCCGGAAGTCCACTTGCCCAGTATAAAGTGTACCAGGCTGCAAAAGAAAATGGTGTATCAGTAGTGTTAGATGGGCAGGGCGCTGACGAGATATTAGGTGGTTATCATAAGTATTATAGCTGGTACTGGCAGGAATTGTTTCGTAAAGGAAAACTTGCCGCTTCAGGTGAACTGGAAGCAACAAGAGCCCATGATATTTTCCAGCCATTTTCTCTAAAACATAAACTGGCAGCAAGGTTTCCCGATCTTTTTGCAGCTCTGTGGCAAAGCAGGAAAGCTAAAATGGCATCAAATAGTTTTGACCTGGACAGGAATTTTGCTTTTAGCAATAAAAGAAATTTTTATTACAGCCTTCCTCCCACGCATGATTTGAATGGTGCGCTTTTCTTTAACAGTTTTGTTTATGGACTGGAAGAGTTATTGAGGCTGGCCGACAGAAACAGCATGGCCCATGCTGTAGAAGTGCGCCTGCCTTTTTTATCTGCGGATGTGGTAAGTTTTATGTTTTCGCTTCCGGCAGAGGCCAAAATAAAAAAGGGGTGGACAAAATATTTATTGAGAAAATCAATGGAGCCTGTTTTGCCAGCGGAAATAGTTTGGAGAAAAGATAAAAATGGTTTTGAACCTCCCCAGAAACAATGGATGAATGAAAAAAATGTAAAAGATGCCATTCAGGAGGCAAAGAGAACCCTGGTGAAAAACAATTTTTTGAATGAATCTGTTCTGCAAAAAAAAATAAAGCCGCATGATGCACATGCGGCCGTATCAAACGACTGGAAATACTGGAGTGCTTCCTACCTGCTTAGGTGATCAGCCTTTGGTGATCTTTTTTGTTACAGAAAGATTGCCGTAGGGATCTGATTGTACATGCGTCCAGGTTTTTTCATCTTCAAGGATAATATGGTAAGAAAGTTCGTGCGGTGTAGTTACTTCGGTAACATTAAATATTTTTTTGCCATCGAATTTTTTCTGAATTCTTGACTGTAAAAATATAGGAAGCACCTCGCCTTTATAATACCTTATGCTTCTTACTATATTTCCCTGTTCATCGTATTGAACCCTCAATGTGATTTCATTTTGAGTGAAGCTTGCTTCAAAATTATCTTCCACTTCCTGCCAGGTTACATCAGAAACGTGTTGAAAGGTTTTGTTGAATGATTCCAATACTTTTTCTGTTGGACCGGTAGCATGTAAAATGGATGTTGAAAACATAAACGCTGCTGCTATTAATATCTTTTTCATGATGAAAGGTTTTATGTATTAATTAATCTTTTCAATACGAAGCTATTTCTGTGAAACTGGCATATCAAGCAATTCTACGTCAGCGGCAAGGGGCGTTAACCACGAAAAATTTCAAAAAAACTGCTTCCGGGATAAAGGCGTTAAATACATGCATAAAGCGTGAAGAACTAAGATTGAATTGCCAATAATTAAAATTTGCAAAATGGTTAAGTAATTGTTAATCAAAAATTCTCGATGATGAATGGTTTTGATCATTGATTAAAAAGATTGGATCATATTCTTCATCTTTGCTGCTTAATAGGAAATTATGAAACAAGGAACAAGGTTTATACATGCGGGTGTGGAACCCGATCCAACAACAGGCGCAATTATGACTCCCATATATCAAACCTCCACTTATGTGCAGGAAGCTCCTGCACAGCATAAGGGTTATGAATATGCCAGGAGCCAGAATCCAACAAGAACCGCTCTTGAATCGGCCTTTGCAGCTATTGAAAATGGTAATTACGGTCTTGCCTTCAGCAGTGGTGTTGCTGCAACCGATGCAGTTATAAAATTACTGCAGCCTGGTGATGAAGTAATTGCAGGTAATGATATGTATGGAGGTACCTATCGTTTATTTTCAAAGGTTTTTGAAAAGTTTGGAATTAAGTTCCATTATATCAATATGCAGGATGCACAAAACATCAGGCAACATATTAATTCCAAAACCAGGCTGGTATGGATTGAAACCCCTACCAACCCTTTGATGAACATTACAGATATTGAAGCTGTTGCTGCCATAACAAAAGAGCACAAATTGCTGCTTTGCGTTGATAATACATTTGCTTCACCCTATTTGCAGAACCCCTTAGATCTTGGTGCCGACCTTGTAATGCATTCGGTTACAAAATATATTGGAGGTCATAGTGATGTAATACAGGGCTGCCTGGTAATGAAGGATAAGGAACTGAGAGAACAACTTTACTTTATACAAAAATCATGTGGAGCCGTTCCGGGACCTCAGGATTGTTTCCTGGTATTGCGTGGAATTAAAACCCTGCATGTGCGCATGCAAAGGCATTGCGAAAATGGTGAAAAAGTGGCGCATTACCTGCGCAAACATCCAAAAGTTGCAAAGGTTTTCTGGTGTGGCTTTGAAGATCATCCCAACCACAACATCGCTAAAAAGCAAATGCGTGGTTATGGCGGTATGATGAGTTTTGTGTTGAAGGATGAAAGTGTTGAGGCAGCAAAAAAACTGCTTTCCTCCTCAAAAGTTTTTGCATTGGCAGAAAGTTTGGGTGGCGTGGAATCGCTTATTAACCATCCTGCTTCCATGACGCATGCCTCCATTCCAAGGGAGGAAAGAATAAAAAATGGCTTATCCGATTCATTGATACGGTTAAGCGTGGGAATAGAAGATATAGAAGATATAATTGCCGATCTTGAACAGGCAATTGGATAATAATGAAACCCTGCTGAGGCAGGGTTTTTAATTTTGCTTTCGTGGACAAAAAGCTAATAGATTTTTTAAACACCAAAGTGAAGGAATTTAACCAGCCTTCATTTATTGCATCCGACCCTGTTTCGGTTCCGCACCGTTTTCATAAAAAGCAGGATATTGAAATTGCAGGTTTTTTTGCTTCGATATTTGCCTGGGGAAATCGAAAAACCATCATCAATAAAACCAATGAGTTGATGCATTTGATGGATGATAGTCCTCACAACTTCTGCCTTGAATATTCTCCTTCAAAAATGAAGCGGTTAATTCAATTCAGGCACCGCACTTTTAATGAAACAGATCTGTATTATTGTATTGAATTCTTTCATCACCATTATTCCAAACATAATTCTTTGGAAACTGCGTTTTCAAATTGGATGGATCCGGGCGATGAACATATCGAGAATGCACTGAAGGGTTTCCATGATTATTTTTTTTCACTTCAGGGGTCTCCCATGCGAACAAGAAAGCATATTGCCACACCGGCAAGATCTTCTACCTGCAAAAGACTGAACATGTATTTAAGGTGGATGGTTAGAAAAGATAAAAAGGGTGTTGATTTTGGAATCTGGAACAAGATAACTTCCCGGCAACTGGTTTGCCCTGTTGATTTGCATGTGGCACGCGTGGCACGACGCCTTGGCCTTATCAAAAGAAAACAAACCGACTGGCAAACTGCTTTGGAACTCACCAGTGTGTTGAAACAGCTTGATGCTTCCGACCCGGCAAAATATGATTTTGCTTTGTTTGGGCTGGGCGTTTTTGAAAAATATTAGAAGAAGAACCGCCTGTCTCGCCCTCCTGCCTTTCCGCCGCCTTTATTTCTAATGTATACATAAAGCTCAGGACGATTTTTCGCATGGTGTTATATTACTCAACATCATTCTTAGAGCTGTAGCATTTTTCGGATATGCGGTGGATTAATGATAATCCTGATCTTTGTATTATGGAACTCAACAGGGCCGAGCGCATTTTAGCATCCATTCAACTTGATACTGCCATTTTTAAAAAGGCTGAAATAAGAGAAGAGCTTATCAGTTTCATCAATTACCTTTTGTTTGAAGATTTCAATTTGTTGCTGCATTTGCTTTACAGGGTAGATGTAAATGAAGAAAAATTAAAGATCCTTGTAAAGGAAAATCCTGGCAAGGACACTGCAACCATCATTGCTGATATGCTAATTGAACGACAGGAAGAAAAGCTGAGAACAAAAGCTTTATTGAAAGATGGCGATGATATAAAGGATGAAGAAAAATGGTGATCATTCTTCCACGCGTCTTAAATACAGGATCTCTCCATTTTTGGAGGTAAAATTCGAAGGTCTTCTTTCTTCAAATACCTGCCATTGAATCAGATTTTTGTGAACAAAACTCAGGATTGTTTTTAAACTCGTGTTACTGTTTTGATCTTTAACGTCGAAATCCAGGGTTCCTGGTACCGACTCTAGGTTGATCTTTATGGAGGAAGCAGGTTTTTTATCTTCCATGAAAATCAAAAAAATATTGTTACTGTCAATGATCTCCAATCCTGCCCCATCAACCGAGCGCCATTTACCCCTGAGATCTGAAAAATTATATTCCTGTCCCCATGCAAGCAGATTCATCAACATCCCAAATAAAAATAGTCCCACGTTCTTCATAAATCCATTTATTATAATGGTACGAACAATGTGCCATACAAATCAGCGGCATTATTTTTTTGAGTAGAAGGCAAAACCCCCCGAATATGAAAAGAGATGGTGCGAATAGCAGCCTCTGGCAAAAGAACATGATGGATTATGAAACGTCAACTCATAACATAAGCAAAAGGAAATTTGATGTTATTATAGCAGGTGGAGGTGTTACGGGTATAACCACTGCACTTGAACTGCAAAAAGCAGGAAAATCATGCTTATTGCTGGAAGCTCAATCGCTTTGTTTTGGAACTACCGGTGGCACCACTGCACATTTAAATAGTTTTTTTGATACTTCTTATGATCAGATAAAATCAGATTTTGGGGAAGATGCTATACACCTGGTAGTAAATGCAACAACAAGGGCTTTGGATCTTTACCGTCAGAATATTGAAGAATATAATATTGACTGTGGCTATGAGCACAAGGATGGATACCTCTATTCCCGCGATCATAAACAAACTGCCCAGCTAAATAAGATTTACGAAGCTTCGGTTCAGGCAGGTGCTGATGTTGCATATACCGACCGTATTCCGGTGCCGGTAGATTTTCAGCGGGCAATTGTTTACCGCGACCAGGCGCAGGTGCACCCAACAAAATATGTTTTTGCACTGGCCAGGGCTTTTGAAGATGCCGGGGGACTTATTTTACAGCAATGCCGCCTGGAAGATGCCGTGGAAGTTGACGATATGGTTACTGCAAATACAAGCCTGGGAGTTTTCCAGGCCAGCTTCCTTATTTATGCCACCCACATTCCTCCACATATTAACCTCTTGCATTTTCGTTGTGCACCCTATCGTAGTTATGCAATGGCTGTTAAACTAAATGGCGATTACCCCGATGGATTGTGCTATGATATGTATGATCCTTACCATTATTACAGAACACAGGAAATAAATGGAGAAAAGTTTTTTATAGTTGGAGGCGAAGATCACAAAACGGGACATGAGCAAAACACGGAAGCATGTTTCCGGAAACTGGAAGCACATGTTCGTGAGTTTTTTGATGTAAAGGAAGTGAGCCATAAATGGTCTTCGCAATATTTTGAACCCAGCGACGGGCTGGCCTATATTGGTCTGCTACCAGGTAGCAAAGGAAATATTCTTGTGGGCACGGGATTTAGCGGGAATGGCATGACCTACAGCCATATCGCTGCCCTATTATTTAACGACCTTATTCATAAAAAAGAAAATGCATGGGCCGCCTTGTTTAGTCCGAACAGGTTGAAACCAATTGCAGGTTTTGCAGAATTCATTAAGGAAAATGCCGATGTGGTAACACAATTTTTTGGCAAACGAATTAATACGGAGAAGATCGCGGAACTTTCAGAAATGGCACCGGGTGAAGGAAGGCTTGTGAAGTTTGAAGGAAAGCGACTGGCGATTTATAAAGATGAAAAGGGAAAGATCTATGCTTTGAATCCTGTGTGTACACATGCCAAATGTATTGTTGACTGGAACCAGTCAGAAAAAAGCTGGGATTGTCCATGCCATGGTGCGCGCTATAATGTTGATGGTACTGTTATTACTGGTCCGGCACATAAGGCCCTGGAAGTTGTTTCGGTAAAAGATCTGGTGGAGAAGGGGTAGGTGAAAATTTCTAGTGCCAATTGAATCTATTCGGGC
Source organism: Bacteroidota bacterium (assembly GCA_023429985.1). GTDB lineage: Bacteria > Bacteroidota > Bacteroidia > Chitinophagales > Chitinophagaceae > Flavisolibacter. The sequence goes on from JAEZCV010000141.1 coordinate 55,065, forward strand.
AAACAAAGAGCCGTGCAATTGCACGGCTTTTTCGTTCGCACCTGAAAAAGCTGTAGGGGGAGGAGTCGAACCTCCACGAGGCAGTTAGCATTCTTTATCAAAAAATGTTTGTCCTGTTATCCCCACCCCCGCGACGAGAGGGCATGTCTGCCTAAGGTTTCATCACCCCACAGTGTATTGACCATTCACCATTCACCATTCACCATCAATGATCTGAGATCAAAACTAGGAGAGTTAAAACAATTTTCAATCAACAGCACAAAATTTTCGATTTCGTTTAATTATTCATTTATTTGTTGAAAAATAACTAAAAACACAACCTTATATGTCCCCTGTTTTAAATATTGACAAACTCGACCTGCAGATCATTCAGCAAATGATGCTGGATGCGGGAATATCTTATGCGGAAATTGGGAAGAAACTTTATGTTTCTGCGGGTACCATACATGTTCGCATTAAAAAATTACAGGAAGCCGGTATAATTAAAGGTGTGAAGTACGATGTTGATCTGCAGAAAATGGGCTATGATGTAATTGCCTTCATTGGTATTTACCTTGAAAAAAGTTCGCTTTATGATGTTGTTGCAAAAGACCTGAAAAAAATACCCGAAATAGTGAGAATGAATTATACTACGGGCAATTACAGCATATTTGCAGAGATAATTTGTAAGGATATTGCTCAATTGCGTTCTATCTTACACGACGAACTGCAAAAAATCAAAGGCATAGAAAGAACCGAAACTTTTATTTCACTCGAAGAAAGTCTTAAGCGAAGTGTAAAAGTTGCCACTTAAGCTAATGAAATCTCTTTCACTCATCAAAGGACTGACATGGCTTATCCTGCTTAACGTTATTGTGAAGCCGGTATGGATTCTTTTGATCGACCGCGAAGTTCAAAACAGGTTAGGGCATGAGGTTTACGGTTCTTATTTTGCATTATTCAATCTTTCCCTGATACTGCTTTTCCTTGCCGATGCCGGGCTGTCTAATCTTATGAACCGGCAACTGGCCTTAGCGCCCGGTACAAGTCCGCGACCTTACCTGAAAATTAAGTTGTTGCTTTCCGTTGTTTATATTTCGTTTATTTTACTGATTGCATATGCGTCCGGAATCCGGCAATGGGAAGTTCTTTTTTACATCATAGGCATTCATTTAGTCACTTCATTTTTTTTGTTTGTACGTAGCATCATCACTGCCAGTCAGCTTTTTACTGCCGATGCCTGGTTTTCTGTAATAGATAAGTTTATACTGATAATACTTGCAGGCAGTTTTTTATACTGGCCATCCGTTTTTGGAGAAATGGATCTTCGCATTTTTTTACAGGTTCAGTTATTCAGTTCCATTACTGCATTAATTATTGCCATAGTTTTTTTATTGAGTAAAAAATTAGTGAAGCCGGGTTTAGATCCTGTCAGGTCATGGTCGTTAATTAAATCCACACTTCCATTTGCTGTGGTGATTTTATTAATGGGTATTCATTCACGTTTAGATGCCTTCATCCTGGAAAGAACACATCCATCAGGTGCAATGCAGTCGGGCATTTATGCCATGGGTTTCAGGCTGCTGGATGCCGCAAACATGATAGGATACCTGGCAGCGTCTTTTTTAGTGCCCTTCATTGCCCGTAACCTGGGAAATATGATACTGGTTGAAAAAGTGGTTTTAGGTTTAAGGCATGTGCTGGTGGTTGCTGCTGTTTTCATCTGCAGTTTTATGTTTGTTTTCCATGAATGGGTTGCGGGAGTATTGTATCACACCCGGGATATTTTCAGCTCCGATGTTATCCGTTTTTCATTAGCGGCACTTCCTGCATATTTTATTATTCACATATATGGGTCGTTGCTTACAGCTTCGGGAAGTTTGAGGTCTTTAATAAAAATCATGGGATCGGCCGTGGTAATTAACCTGGCTTTGAACTTTTGGCTCATTCCGGTTTACGGGGCCCTGGGGGCTTGCCTGGCAGCGCTTGGCAGCCAGTATTTTGCGGCCTTATGTTGTTTTTATGTAGCATCCGGCAGGTTGAAAATAAGATTTCATTATCCTTCCATAGGAATTTATATAGTAGTATCCTCCCTGCTTATCTTATTATTTTATTTAGGTAAAATGGCAGAAATGGATGTTTGGCTTATTTTAGCCCTTGCAGTTTCAATTATGGTCATCTTCCTGTTATCACAAACAGGATTTTTAAAAAAACATTTTATCTCACGTTAATCAGTTTACATGCCAGATCTCGTAACCGTTTTTAGCAGGTGGTGGAAATTTATTCTTGGAATAACACTTCTAGCCGCAGTGCTTTCTTTAATTGTTTCTATGTTCAGTACCAAAGAGTTTTTAGGCGAAGCCACAGCCTTGCCGGCCAACAGCATGGTAGCAGATAAGGCCCGTCTTTTTAACAACAACATTGAAGCGCTGTATTCCGATATTGGAACAGTAGACGAATTAGACCGGTTGGAAGGAACCGGCATATTAGATACTATTTACATTGCAGCTTCCGATTCATTCGATCTTGCCGGGCATTATAAAGAACCTGAATCACGCGAAAGCAGATTTAAGGCAGCACGTAAGCTGAAAAAAAATACAAAGGTTACAAGAACAGCATTTGGAGAACTGAAAGTAAAGGTTTGGGATGAAGAAAGAAATATGGCAGCGGCACTTGCTAATTTTCTTATGAGAAGAATTGGACAGATCCACCAGCACCTTCAAAACGAAAACAGCCTGGGTATTCTTCAAAAAATGGAAGAAGAATTTGCAAAGAAACAGGAGCAATTCAGAACAATATCAGATTCAGTCCAATCATTGCGGGGAGCAGATGCTGAAATGATGAATGCACGTAAAAATGCTTTGCTTGAACAACTTACCAGTTACCAGCAGGCAATTGACCAGTACAGGCTTTCTATTCATACTAACCCCCCGGTTTTATTAGTGGTAGAACACGCACGTGCCCCACTATGGCATGATAAACCAAAATCTTTTCAAACATTAATATTTACCATAGTAGCTTCTTTGGCTGTTACATTTTTAATGGCGCTTTATATGGAAAGCAGAAAGCACAGGGTTTGAATACAATAAACGTACATAAAAGACTTCCTTTACTATTTTCAATTTTAATGCTGCTGGCAACAGGGGTTGCAGCATATTTTGATGAAAGCTACTGGTTACTGGTTCCTGTTGGTCTGATATTTTTCATTTACACCATGCAGCAACCGCTGCACCTGTTTTATATTCTTCTGGCCACCATTCCATGGTCCATAGAATATAATATTACGCCTGCCCTGGGAACCGATCTGCCGGATGAACCTCTCATGCTCCTTCTTTCCTTCATTTCTATTTCATATATAATATTTAAACGCAAAGAGCTGTCGTTAAGAAAAATTCATCCCCTGGTCTGGCTTGTAATTTTTCATTTTATCTGGCTTTGTGTCACCGTTATTTTTTCCAGTCATTTATTATTCTCTATAAAATTTGCTTTGGCAAAAGGATGGTACCTGTTTGCCTTTGTGGCGGCCCCCTTATTTTTTGTAAAGGATGCTAAAGAATTAAAAACCGCAGCCATTATATTAGTGGTTTGTATGGTGTCTTTTGCCATGCTAGCATTATATAAGCACGCCCCTTATAACTGGTCGTTCGAAAAAATTAATACAGCACTGGAACCTGTTTACAGAAACCACGTAAATTATTCCGCTTTGCTGGTGTTTATGGTTCCGATTCAACTCGCCATTATCAGGCTTGTTCATTCAAGGCAGGCAAAAAATATTCTGATCTTCATACTGCTGATTTCTTTGGTTGCTTTATATTTTTCTTATGCACGTGGGGCCTGGCTTTCTTTAATTACAGGTTATGGCGGCTATTGGTTGCTGAAGAAAAGAATGTTGTTCTTTGGTTTTGTTTTGGGGATGTTTCTAACAATTGCAGCCGTGTTTTACTTAAAGCACGAAGACAGGTATGTAGCTTACTCACACGATTATAAAACCACCGTTTTTCATACTAATTTTAAGGAACACCTTGTGGCAACCTATAAAATGAAAGATGTTTCCACGGCGGAAAGATATTACAGGTGGATAGCCGGAGTACGAATGATTAAGGATGGATGGCAAACAGGCTTTGGCCCCAATACATTTTATTACCATTATAAAAGCTATACAGTTCCTGCTTATAAAACCTGGGTAAGTGTAAATAAAGAGAAATCAACGGTTCATAATTATTTTTTGTTCCTTTTAATTGAACAGGGCATTCTTGGATTTTTGCTTTTTGTATTTACACTGGGTGCCATGTTCTGGTATTTGCAGCGCATTTATGCACGTACCAGTAAAAGGTTCTGGAAGATATTTGTGGCAACAATGGCGTCAATCCTGGTAATGATCTGCACCATCAATTTTTTAAGCGACCTTATTGAATCAGATAAAGTAGGAAGCATTTTTTATATTATTCTTGCCTTTACCATTATAGCTGATCGAAAAACAAAGCAGGAATCAGATCTTGCCGCGGATATTCAAGGCATCTCTTAAGCCATTGCCTACTAAATTAAATGCAAGTACCAGTATCATTATGGCAAAACCCGGTGCTAATGCCAGCATAGGGTTTTGTGTGATGATGAAATTATAGTTTTCCTTGATCATAAGTCCCCAGCTGGGTGTGGGAGGCTGAACACCTACTCCCAGGAAACTTAATCCTGCTTCAATTACAATGGCGCTGGCAAAATTAGAAGCAGCTATTACAAGTATTGGTCCGAGTATGTTGGGCAGAATATGCCGGAAAATAATCCGTGCATTTGAAAATCCCAAAGCCCTTCCTGCTTCAACATACTGTAGTTCTCGGGTTGCCAATACCTGACCGCGTACCAGCCTTGCTACATTCACCCACATGGTTAATCCCACAGCAATAAATACCTGCCAGAAACCTTTGCCCAGTAAAAGAGTAATGGCAAAAACCAATAATAGTGTTGGAATGCTCCAGATCACATTAATAAGCCACATGATCACATTATCCCATTTCCCTCCAAAATATCCTGCAATTGCTCCCAGGAATATTCCCACTGTAAGTGAAATCAAAACGGTTATTAGTCCAACACTTAAACTCACTCTTGTTCCAATTACAAGCCTGCTTAAAATATCGCGGCCATAAGTGTCGGTTCCCAAAAAAAATGTTTTGCTTACCACTGCTTCCTTTGCTAGAGAAGTTCTATGAAAGCTCATTGTTTCGGTAACACCTTCATCAATAAATTTCTCAACAATTAAACTGTCGCCTTTCCACTGATGTAAAGAAATGGGTACATGATCATAAGCATCGTTTTTTCCGCTGATCAGTCGTTGAAAAAAATTCACTTCATTTAATGATTGTTTTTTCACCTGGATAAAATCCTGTTGGTATCCTGGTTTTTCTCCGCCAATTTCTAAAATGATGCGATTAGAATAGGGCGAAGGATCTGGTGCAATAAAGTAACCGAAGATGGCAATGAAAACAGAAAGAATGATCATCACCAGTCCTGCCATGGCACCTTTGTTTTTTTTCAGTCTTTTCCAGGATGACTGCCAGAACGATGGCGAGGATCTTTCCATTAATTCAAAATAGTTTATTTAGTGCTACGCCCTTTCCATTCATAATTCCCAAACTGGCTCCAAAGGCCGGTAAAAATGGTGTAAATTAAATGCAAGGGTTGATATAGGAACAGGTATTTCAATAATTCTTCTTCTTTATAAAACTTTGCCACATCTTTCAGGAACCAGAATTCGATACATGCCTTTACCAGCATAAAAATAAAAGCATAAAAGAAATGAATGGGAGAGAATAATCCTGATACTGCCAGAACAAAGAACCACAAATTGAATACATAAGCAAAAATCAAAATGAATTTGATCTTTATGTCATCATACATAAGATTCTTGCTGGCCCATCTTCTTCTTTGCATTAAAAAACTTTTCCATGATGGCATAGGTTGCGTTTTTACAATGGCATTTTCATTTTTGAGATAGTGAATTTTTAACGGATGATTTTTTCTGATCTTATGCATCAGCAGCATATCATCTCCCGAGGCAATTCTATCTATGCCTTCAAATCCGTTAACATCTTCAAACGCCTTCCTGCTATAAGCAAGGTTAGCCCCATTACACATGTAATGAAGGTTCAAAGCTATTCCGGAAGCGGTGATGCCCTGCAGCATCATAAAATCAAGGGCCTGGAATCTTTCTATCAAACGATCCCTATAGTTGAATTTAACAGGTGCAGCAATAAAAAGGGATTGGTTATCCACGCAGAATGCAGCAATCGTTTCCAGCCATGAAGGTGGTAACTGGCAGTCGGCATCTGTGGCCACAATTAATGCACCTGTTGTTTGAGAAATGGCAAACTCAATTGCTTTTTTCTTGCCTCCCATAGAAGCTTCCAGTGGCAATACCCGGATATTTGAATGTTGCTGCTGTGAAATGAGTTGAAAGGTATTGTCGGTGGAGTGGTCATCAACAATTACCACCTCAAAATTTTCGGAGGAATAGGTTTGAGAAAGGAGACTATCTAAAAGGCGGGGAATGTTTTCAGCCTCATTTCGGGCTGCAATTACCACCGAAATTTTTAAAGGGTTTTCAGGCCTTTCACTAACATAATCAACGGTTTTTTGCCAGCCCTTTCTATAGTAGAAAAACAGTATACCGTAAGAAAGGAGAAAAAAAAGGGTGATGCCGGGGGCCATAAGGCAAATCTAATCTTCAGCCATTAGATGACCTAAGCAGCCTGCAATCAGGGGCAATGATTTTTATTTGGAAATAAAAAAGAGGTTTATTAAATTTACTTAGTTGCATAAACAACTGTATGCCAAACAACCATTATAAAAAAGGAGAATTATACAGCTTTATTACAGGTAAGGCTTCCATAGCCATTGCCCGCAGGTTGCAGAAGAAATTCAATGCTTCCAGTATCAATCTTACCATAGAACAATGGAGTGTTCTTTATCATTTATGGAAGCAGGATGGCGCCAGTCAGCAGGAATTATGCAATGCAAGTTTTCGCGATAAGCCCAGCATCACCAGGCTGGTGGACAACCTGGAAAAATTACAGCTTGTAAAAAGAGTATCTGATGAAAAAGACCGACGTATCAATAAAATATTTCTGACCAGGCAGGCGCAGGATCTGGAGGAAGAAACCATGAGACTTGCAGAAGAGACTTTGAACGAGGCGCTTGAAGGCGTTCCTGCCGACCAGGTGGAACTTTGTAAATCTGTTCTCCAAAGAGTATATGATAACCTTAATGGCTCAAATTAAAAACCTAAAAATGTAAATAATGGAAACCCAGGTAAATCAATCATTAAAAGGTGGCGAATGGCTGGTTAAAGAATCAGCTCCTGAGAAAACATTCATTCCCGAAGATTTTTCCGAAGAGCAGAAAATGATCAGGGACATGTGTAACCAGTACCTGGATGCTGAAGTTATGCCCATACTCGACCGCATTGATAAAATGGAGCCGGGTTTAATGAAATCGCTGGTTCAAAAGGCGGGAGAGCAGGGTTTGCTGGCCACTTCATTTCCGGAAGAATTTGGGGGATTGGGAAAAGATTTTATTACATCCACCATTATCAATGAATATTTGGGCGCCGGGCATTCGTTTTCTGTTGCCATTTCTGCACATACAGGAATTGGTACCCTTCCCATTTTGTATTTCGGAACAGAAGAACAAAAACAGAAATACATTCCCAATTTAATAAATGGAACCTGGACAGGGGCTTATGGATTAACGGAGCCGGATAGTGGCAGTGATGCACTTGGTGCCAAATCCACCGCAAGATTAAGTGCAGATGGAAGCCATTATTTGTTGAACGGACAAAAATGCTGGATCACTAATGGTGGTTTTGCAGATGTTTATACCGTGTTTGCAAAAGTGGAAGGCGAAAATCTTCCCAACGGCCAGTCGGGATTTACGGCATTTATAGTTGAAAGAGGATTTGAAGGATTTACCCAGGGCCCTGAAGAAGATAAAATGGGCATTAAAGGTTCTTCAACCGTGCAATTATATTTCCAGGACTGCAAGGTGCCGGCTGCAAATGTTTTGGGTGAAGTAGGTAAAGGCCATAAGATCGCTTTCAACATACTTAATATCGGAAGACTGAAACTTTGTGCCGCAGCATTGGGTGGTGCCAAGCGAGCCATTACAACATCTGTTGAATATGCCATTACGCGCGAACAGTTTAAAACTGCCATTGCAAATTTCGGTGCCATTAAACATAAACTTGCCGAAATGGCCATTCAGGCTTTTGCAAGTGAAAGTGCCTTATACCGCACGGCAAAAATGATTGATGATAAGGAGCATGAATTGTTAGCGTCCGGCAAACCATTTAATGAAGCCTTGTTGGGTGCTGCCGAAGAATTTGCAATTGAGTGTGCCATACTAAAAGTTCATGGTAGTGAAATGCTTGATTTTATTGTTGACGAAGGTGTGCAGATTCATGGCGGCAATGGCTATAGTGCAGAATATAATATTTCAAGAGCATACCGCGACAGTCGTATTAACCGTATTTATGAGGGAACAAATGAGATCAACCGGCTGCTTACTGTTGACATGACATTGAAGCGTGCCATGCAGGGCAGATTGAATATTATGGGTCCTGCAATGAAAGTATCGCAGGAGTTAATGAGTATTCCTGACTTTGGAGATTCGGAAACGTCTGAATTTTCAGAAGCGGTAAAGCTGGTGAATGGGTTTAAGAAAGCTGTTTTGCTTACGGCCGGTGCTGCCGCTCAAAAATTAATGATGCAGCTGGAGCATGAGCAGGAAATACTGATGTCTGTTGCCGATATGGCCATTGATACATATATAGCCGAAAGTTTATTGTTAAGGGTTATGAAACTTGCAGGAAATGGAAATGATGGATTAATGAAGGATATTCTTGAAGTTTACCTGAACGATGCTGCCGACAGGATACATAAGAACGGCAGGGATGCTATAAACGCATTTGCGGAAGGTGATGAACAAAGAATGATCCTTATGGGATTAAAAAGATTTACAAAAGCAAAAGCTTGTAATACAAAAAATGCAAGAAGGCGTATTGCCGATCATTTGATTGAAATGAAAAGCTATCCGTTTTAAGAGTTAAAGAAAATGGCAAGCTCCTTTCGGGTGTTTTGTAATTCTTTTAATTGCTTCAGTCTTTTTTGTATAAGAATGATGCCTGCAGCCATAATTAAAGAAGCTGTAAGAGAGGAAATAAAATACAATAAAAAAGCATCAGCTACGTCTGGTGTTTTTTGTATGTAATAGAAGTAATAAACAAAGGCATAGCAACCATAAGCAAAAAGTATGGATACAAGCATTAAAGTGCGGCCGGCATTTTTACCATAAACTATTGTAATTTTTATATGCCTTACAAAAAGGTAAAAAGAGTAAATAACAATTACCGCCAGGCCCGGCCCCATAATATAAACGATCACCTCAGGGTTCAAGCCAAAGTTAAATGCAAGTGCAACTTCATAAATTAAAAATATGGCCGTAACAATGCGAACAGATTTCTGATTTTGTTTAATGGGACAAAAGAAAAGCAAAGCGATTAGCATAAGTGGTATGTCAACATAATTATTTACCACTCCAAAGCTCCTGAGAAATCCAGGCGATATATTGAAAAAATCAAGTGAAAGAAAATTAAACAATGCTGTAAAAATATAGGAGATCATAAGGGCCATCAGGCTCCTGTGATGATATAATTTATAGTATATTATTAATGCTGCCGGCAACAGGAAGGACAAGCTGGCCGCAACACCAATAAAGGTATTCGTACTCATAGGATATGGATTTTATGTAAACCTTCGTTTACAACAACGAATGTATAGCAGTAAATGCTTATTTCATAGCATTGAAATAAAATGGAGTACTACCACGAAATTGTATTGGTAGATTTACTAAAGTATTCAGGTAGTTCTTGGTTATTTTAAGGCAAATGAAGCATATAGCCAAACCGCAACAACAGCAAATAAAAGTGAATCAAAACGGTCTAAAAAACCTCCATGCCCAGGCATGATCCGCCCACTGTCTTTAACGCCCGCCATTCGTTTTAGTTTGCTTTCAAACAGGTCGCCATAGGTTCCTGTAATTGCAGCAATAGCCGACATAATTGCTGCATGTGTAATGCTTAATCGATTGGTAAAATATGCAAGAGCAGAAATGACTATTATAGTAAGAATAATTCCACCTATTGTTCCTTCCCATGTTTTTTTTGGTGATATAGAAGTTAATGGTGTTTTCCCAATAAAAGATCCAACCACGTAAGCCATGGTATCATTGATCCACAAAGAAAAAATGGTAAGCAGAGGAATGGTGAGGGCCAGCCCGTATTCTTCTTCATTCCAGTAAGTGCGCAGGTCAATCATCATGGCGAGTGGAAGAGAGATATACAATATGCCTAGAAGTGAAAAGAGAATATTTTTTATCAGGATCGTTTTTGATTCCAGCAACATGATTAGTGGGATAAGAATAAGCAGGGCCGCGCCAAGATAGAATCCTGCCTTAGTAAAAATGATGTTACCGATAAATAATACATCATTTGTAAAAAATAAAAGAAAGCTAAACCCGGCTATCATGATGCCATACCGGTGAAAAGCTATGATTTTTTTATAGTCAGGATTGAATTTTTCCACCAGCGACTGGTATTCAACCCATGCGCCGAAATGTATAACTGAAAATAAAATGAAGAAGGTCCAGCTGTTATACAGCAATCCAAACATCATTACAATAACAAAAACAATTGCTGTTAATGCACGGGTTTTAAACGTTGGCCAGTTCAAAGCCATATCAGTAATTTTTTATTTCAGGATTAAGATCATCTTTATATTCTTCATAATAATCTGATCGCGATCTTTTGATCATAGTATATACC